>NZ_QAJD01000120.1:2207-8843 GCF_003061465.1 Aeromonas sp. HMWF017 | reverse complement strand
TGCCAAGCTCGGTCAGCGCCTTCATCTTGCGCAGCCCCTGCTTGGCGGCCTCTTTCGGATTGGAAGCCTCCTGGGCATTGCTCTGGGAGGCAACGTTGCCGTAGGAGAGGCCGGCATAGTTATGAGTCGGGCCGACCAGACCGTCGAAATTGACCTCGAAGTGCTTCATTGAGTACATCCTTTCGATTTTTATGATGGGTAGCGGTTCCTTCCGCGCACAATGCGTCGGGGTTGGGCCATTATAAAGAGATTTTATGTTTTTGTAACAAGCCGGTAACCAGCAGACGTTTTTATGTCGTTTCAGATATAAAAAGAGGGGCGGTATGGCAGAAAATTGAAAAAGCGGTTGCGTCCGGCCAGTTGCCTTCGCATTAATAAATAAAGAAGCAATAAAAGAGGCCGTGTGGTTCGGGCTGGTCAGGCAAATTTGCTCACAAGATTGCTTTTTCGCGCCAAATCTCTTATACAGCCCCACAAAACCGCACACCAACCCCGTCGGGTGCAATGAGGATAATAGTTACAGCATGGGCAAATCACTGGTCATAGTGGAGTCTCCGGCCAAGGCCAAGACGATCAACAAATATCTGGGCAAGGACTACGTGGTGAAATCCAGCGTTGGTCATGTTCGCGATCTGCCCACCAGCGGCAGCGCCAGCACCGAGCCCAAGAAACCTGTCATTCGCGGCATCAAGTTGAGCGAATCCGAGAAGGCTGCCAAGGATCGCAAGGCCCTGTTTGCCCGGATGGGTATCAATCCGACCGCTGGCTGGCAGGCTAACTACCAGATTTTGCCCGGCAAGGAGAAGGTGGTCAGCGAGTTGCAAAGTCTGGCCGAGAAAGCCGACACCATCTATCTCGCAACCGACTTGGATAGAGAAGGAGAAGCGATCGCCTGGCACCTGCGCGAGATCATCGGTGGCGACGACAGCCGCTACAAGCGTGTGGTGTTCAACGAGATCACCAAGAGCGCCATCAAGGAGGCGTTTGCCCAGCCGTCCGAACTCAATATTGACCGCGTCAATGCTCAGCAGGCCCGTCGTTTTCTCGACCGCGTGGTGGGTTACATGGTCTCCCCGCTGCTGTGGAAAAAGCTGGCTCGTGGCCTCTCTGCCGGTCGGGTACAGTCCGTTGCGGTGCGTCTCATCGTCGATAAAGAGCGCGAAATCAAGGCGTTCGTTCCGGTTGAGTTCTGGGATCTCAATGCTGACCTGCTGACCGGTGACAAGGCTGATCTGCGGATGGAAGTAGTCAGCCGCAACGGGGCCGACTTCAAGCCGGTGACCCAGGCCGAGACCTTTGCCGCTGTCGCAGCCCTGGAAGGGGTCGACTACAAGGTGGTGAACCGGGAAGACAAGCCGACCGGCTCCAAACCGTCCGCGCCGTTTATCACCTCCACCCTGCAGCAGGCGGCCTCTACCCGTCTGAGCTTCGGGGTCAAGAAGACCATGATGATGGCCCAGCGTCTCTATGAAGCGGGTTACATCACCTATATGCGTACCGACTCCACCAACCTCAGCAAAGAGGCGGTTGAAGCGGTGCGTGAATATATCGGCGAGCAGTATGGCGCGGCCTATCTGCCAGCCGAGCCGAATCTGTATGGCGCCAAGGCCAATGCTCAGGAAGCGCACGAGGCGATCCGTCCCTCTAACGTACAGGTGACTGCCGAGATGCTGGAAGGGATGGAGCCGGATGCCATGCGTCTGTACGATCTCATCTGGCGTCAGTTCGTTGCTTGTCAGATGACACCGGCTCAGTACGACTCCTCCACCCTGACCGTCAAGGCGGGTGAGTTCGAGCTCAAGGCCCGTGGCCGCACCCTGCGCTTCGCCGGTTGGACCAAGGCACTGCCGCCGATGGGTCGCAAGGGCGAAGATAGCCAGCTGCCGGCGGTGACCGTGGGCGAGGTGCTGAAACTGGTCAAGCTGGATCCGCGCCAGCACTTCACCAAGCCGCCTGCCCGTTTCACCGAAGCTGCGCTGGTGCGCGAGCTGGAAAAACGCGGCATCGGCCGTCCGTCAACCTACGCCTCCATCATCTCCACCATCGTTGATCGCGGTTATGTGCGGGTCGAGAGCCGCCGTTTCTTCGCCGAGAAAATGGGCGAGATTGTCACCGATCGTCTGGTGGAGAACTTCGTTGAGCTGATGAATTACGAGTTCACCGCCAAGATGGAAGACAAGCTCGATGGCATCGCCGAAGGGAGCCTGGAGTGGAAGAAGGTGCTGGATGCCTTCTACGCCGAGTTTACCCAGGAGCTGGAGAAGGCCGACAAGGCGCCCGAAGAGGGCGGCATGCGTGCCAACCAGATGGTGATGACCGACATCGACTGCCCGGATTGCGGCCGCAAGATGGGGATTCGTACCGCGACTACCGGCGTGTTCCTCGGCTGCTCCGGCTATGCCTTGCCACCGAAAGAGCGCTGCAAGAAGACCATCAACCTGGTCTCTGCAGACGAGTTTGTCTCCGCCACTGACGGCGAAGAGGCGGAAACCGAAGCGCTGCGCGCCAAACACCGCTGCGGTGTCTGTGGTACAGCGATGGATGCCTACATCATCGACGACAGCCGCAAGCTGCACGTCTGTGGTCGCAACCCGGACTGCGATGGCTACGAGATCGAGAAGGGCCAGTTCAAGCTCAAGGGCTACGAAGGGCCGAGCATCGAGTGCGACCGTTGCGGCAGCGAGATGCAGCTCAAGAATGGTCGTTTCGGCAAGTACATGGGCTGCACCAACGAGACCTGCAAGAACACCCGCAAGATCCTGAAAAACGGCGACATCGCGCCGCCGAAGGAGGATCCGGTGCCGCTGCCGGAGCTCAAGTGCACCCAGTCCGATGCCCACTTTGTACTGCGTGACGGTGCTGCCGGTCTGTTCCTGGCGGCCAGCAACTTCCCCAAATCCCGCGAGACCCGCGCGCCGCTGGTGGAAGAGCTCAAGCGCTTCAAGGATCGCATCTCCGCCAAGCACAAGTATCTGGCCGGTGCCCCGCTCACCGATCCGGACGGCAACCCCGCTATTGTGCGCTTCAGTCGCAAGACCAAGGAGCAGTACGTGATGAGCGAGGTCAACGGCAAGGCGACCGGTTGGACCGCTCACTACGACAACGGTACCTGGCAAGAGAGTTTGCCAAAGGCTAAAAAAGCCTGATGAAAAGAGGCCCCGACAAGGGGCCTCTTTGCTTATGGATAGCGGTATACTGAGACAGCTGCAAGGAGTGCAGCTGTCGTCAATCGCGAAGTAGACAAGGAGGTTGAGATGGAGATTAACGAGATCCGGCCGGGCATGAGCTGCATGACCCGTGAAGGGGCGGCCTATGTGCTGGAGGTGGACCGGCAGAGCCTGCTGGTGCTGCTGCAGCGTGCGGATGAGACCATACCGGTGCAGGTGCGCAGCGACGAGATCCTGGCGCCGCTGGAGTGATCCGGCTGTGATCCCCTCAAAACGGCAGTAAAAAAAGCAGCTCGGCCAGATCGGGCTGCCATTGCCACTCCTTCATTCTGACCCGCCCCCCGATCACCACGACCCCCTCCTGCTGCAGGCGTCCCGTCTGTTCGGCAAAGCCTGGCGATCCTTTCGGTAACGAGATAGTGCCCGCAGCGCCCAGCACCCGATGCCACGGCAGTACCTTGTCGGTTTCCCGCAGCACCTTGCCCACCAGTCTTGCCCGTCCGGGCAGCCCGGCCAGATCGGCCACCTGACCATAGCTGACCACCCGGCCTGCCGGGATCAAGGCGATGATCGCTTCGATACGGGCCGTTTTGTTCAATGGGGATGGACTTGGTTCAATGCTCATAGACCCGATTCGTCAAAAACAACAGAAGCGCCATTGTGGCGCTTCTGTCATGGGGCTGGCAATGATTCAGCCGAAGGTCTGGCTAAGCCCCTTCAGTTGCTTGGCCCGTTCCAGCAGAGCCTGACTGGAGTGATCGACATCCAGCATCTTCTGACTGTTGGCGTGGGAGTACTCGGAGATCTGGTGGATGCTGCGGCTGATCTCCTCTACTACCGCTTGTTGCTGCTCAGCAGCGGTGGCGATCTGGGTGGAGTGTTCGGTGACCAGCTCTATCTCTGCCAGCACAGTATGGAGGCTGCTGGCTCCCTGGCGGGTCATCTCGGCACATGCGCGGGTCTGTTGCAGGTTCTCCTGCATCATCCCCTTCCAACGTCCCAGCGTGTGCTGGATCTGCTTGATGCTGCCCTGGATCTGCTCGGTTGCCTTGTGGGTGCGGGTCGATAGAGTACGCACCTCGTCTGCGACCACAGCAAAACCACGGCCCTGCTCCCCGGCGCGAGCAGCTTCGATAGCGGCGTTGAGGGCCAGCAGGTTAGTCTGCTCGGCGATGCCCTGGATCTCGCCCATGACACTGCCAATCCGTTCGGATTCGCTGGCGAGCTCTACCGCCGAGTTGAACGCCAGCTCTGCCTGTTTGGCGAGCTGTTCGATCTGTTGTTCGGTCTGGTTCAACTGCTGGTTGGTTTGTTCACAACGATTGCGAGCTTCGTTGACCTGACCGTTGGAGTCTTGAATGTTGCGGGCGATCTCGTGAGCTGTGTTGGCCATTTGAGTCATAGCTGTAGCCATCTGCTGGGTCTGGGCATCTTGCTCGTTGATATCGAGACAGGCTTGATGAGAGGCCTGCTTCAGATTGATGGCCAGGGTTTGCAGAGGTGCCGTGGCATCGTTGATCCGACCCAACACGGTTCGGATGCGGGCCTGCAGCATCTTGATATGAAAATCGGCAATGGCGCCGGGGTTGTCACCGGAGTAGACCAGCCGGGTCAGACTGTCATATTCGCGGCCCAGTTGCTGCAGATAGTGGGGCAGGGCAAAGAGCTCGCGCCAGTAGGCTCCGCCAATAAGCAACAGGGGCAGCAGCATCAGCAGGACGGTCATAGCCCCTTGGCTGGCGAAGGTCCAGCCCATCATGCCGAGCAGCAGCAGGGTAATGGCCGGGGTGCGCACTCTGGCAAGAGAGGGAAGGTTGCTGCTGTTGCCGCGCTCGGCCTTGAGCAGGGCTTGGTAGGTCTGAGCGGCGATGCTCTTGAATTGGGGCTCGGGCTTGCAGCGTACCGACTGGTAGCCGCTGATCCTGTTGCCTTCGTAGATGGGGGTGACGTAGGCATCTACCCAGTAGTAACGACCATCCTTGCAGCGATTTTTGACGATGCCGCGCCAGGGTTTGCCCTCCTTGAGGCGGGCCCAGAGATCGGCGAAGGCGGCCTTAGGCATGTCGGGGTGGCGTACCAGATTGTGGTTGTGACCGACCAGCTCGTCGGCGCTATAGCCGGCGATGGTGCAAAAAGCCGGATTGGCGTAGGTGATCACCCCGCGCAGGTCAGTGGTGGAGACCAGTTGTACGTCGGCAGGAAACTCCACTTCGCTATCCAGGGTATGGACATCTCTGCGGGCCATAGGAATACGCTCCGATGTTCTTGTTGATAATGTTGTCGTTGTTATTGTGGCAGCTCTGGAGGTGGCCGCAGGCTCGCGCCAGCAGGAGGCAGACCAGCTTCATTGGGGGCTGGATTTTGCCAATAATGGCGGATGAATGGTAGGGGTAAGTTGATGTTTTGTTGGTTAATCGTAAAAAAGGCGGCCGATTGGCCGCCAAAGTAGAGACAACATTACCTCTGTGGCATCCGGTAGTGCACCTGCAACTGATCGAGGATCTGCAGCTGACCCGGCAGGCGGGCGGCGAAGTGCTCCCAGCCCTTGTGGGCGGGATCGCTCCAGGCCACCTCGGCCGTGGCCAGCATACGCGGGAACAACATGTAGTCGAGACGATCACGGCTGGTGATCAATTCTGACCACAAGGGGCTCAGCACCCCGAGGATGTTATCGTTGGCATGGAAATCGGCTGGGGCAGGGTCACACGAGTAGATCTGCTCCAGATTGAGGGTACCCGCCCAGTAGAGGCCGGGTTCATGAATATCGGCGCTCCAGGCGAGATCGAGATAGAGGAACTGGGCGGGCGCCATCACCACCGGATAACCGGCCGCGGCAGCGTCCAGCCCCGCCTGGAAGCTGGTCCAGGCACAGATGGCCGCTTTGCGGCTCACCTTGTCGCCATGCAGGATCTCCTCCCAGCCGATCATCTGTTTGCCTCTGGCGGCCAGATAGCGCTGGCAGTGGCGCAGCAGATGGCCCTGCAGCTCGCGGCAGTCGGCGTAACCCTGCTCGACCATCAGCTGCTGGCAGGCGGGGCTGTCGGTCCAGACACCGCTTGGGACTTCATCTCCCCCCATATGGATCTGGGATCCGGGGAAGAGCTCGCATACCTCGTCCAGCACCGCTTCCAGAAAATGGTAGGTGCCGGGGAGGGCGGGGTTGAGAACATTGTCGTCAAAGTGCTGCACCGAGCGGTAGCGGGAGTGATCCGCCGTTTCGATCAGCAACTCGGGCAGCGCCTTGATGGCGGCGTGGCAGTGGCCCGGGATGTCGATCTCGGGAATGACGGTGATGCCGAGCTCACCGGCATAGCTCACCAGCTCCTTCACCTCGCTCTGGGTGTAGTAGCCGCCATAGGGCTCGGCGCCGCCGCTGAGCTGGGGGTCGATCGCCAGATTATGGCCGCGCCAGGCACCCACGTCGGTCAATGCCGGGAAGGCCTTGATCTCGAGTCGCCACCCCTCGTCA
>NZ_QAJD01000120.1:0-2197 GCF_003061465.1 Aeromonas sp. HMWF017 | reverse complement strand
CTCATCAGCTTGAGCAGGCGCTTGATGGTTGCCGGAGTGTGGAAGTGGCGGGCGCAGTCGAGAAAAATGCCGCGAAAGCCAAAGCGCGGGGCATCCTCCAGCGTGACGCAGGGCAGGCTCTCCCCATGTTGCAGATACCACTGGGCCAGAGTCACCAGCCCATGACGCCAACCCGCTTCGTCGGCGGCGGCAATCACCACCTCCTGCGGCGTGATGGTGAGTTGATAGGCTTCGGGGGCCAGTTTGTCCTCGGTCAGCCGGATTTCAGCGTCGTGATCCTGCTCCAGTGCCAGCGACGTCAGCTCGTTGAAGTGGGCCAGCAATTTCGGCACATCGCGGGGGGCGCTGACATGAGCCCGCTCGGCCAGCCGGAAGTTCCCCTCCAGCAGCACCAGATGGGCCGGTTGCGGCACTATGCCGGGCAGCGGTTCGACGTCAGGCAGGTCTGGTTTGCGGGCGGGGGGGGTCTCCAGCCCCAGCTCCTCTGTGGCCAGGGTCACCGGCAGCAGCTGGGGGCCAGTGGTGGCTTCGGGCAGGCTCAGGAAGAAGCCCTGCGGCATGTCGGAGAGCTTCTTGATGGGCGTCTGGCGGCAGCAAAAGCGCAGCTCGCAGCTGCCAGCGTTCGGGACAATCACCTTGTAGCTGCCGCTCTGGCGCTCCAGCTCGCCCCCTTGCAAGGAGTCGGGGTCGATATGGCGAGCCAGACAGAAGTGCAGCTTCCACTTGGTATCCGGCATGCGTGAGAGGGTGAAGGTGAACCAGACATCCTCGCCGTCACGTCGGGCGACCTGGGTGTGGATCAGGGGTGTAGACATGGAAAATCCTCTGATTGGGCAAACAGTATGGCGCCATCGAGCGCATCTGCCTGGGGGGAGATCAGGTTGAGCTGGCCGAGACGGGGAGCGAGGCGGGTGCCAATCCCCCCCAGCAGGGCGATCTGTCTGGCACCCAGCTGGGTCATTCCCTCCAGCAGGATCCGCAGTTGTTCGCAGGTTTCGTCCAACAGCTGATTGGCGAGCTCGTCGCCATCGCTGGCGGCATCGAATACCCAGGGTGCAAAGTGGCCATAGTCCGCCGGAATGGCGCGGGCGGCCCAGCGAACCACCTCGGCCTGATCACGCTTGAAGCGATCCATCAAGCGGATAGCGAGGGTGCTGGGGGGCAGAATGCCGTCGTGGCAGAGCAGGGATTGCTGGATGGCACGTAAGCCCAGCCAGGCGCCGCTGCCTATGTCTGAAATGGGGAAGCCACGGCCGGAGCAGGTGCGGATCTGCCCCTCCTGATAGACCAGCCCTACCGAGCCGGTACCGGCGATCAGAATGGCTCCCTCACGGCCACCAAAGGCGCCGAGGCAGGCACCGAAGGCATCGGAGGTGAGCCTGACGCTGGCAAAGGGGAAGGGCATCTCGAGCAGGGCGTGATAGCAATCGGCCAGCTCGGCGGAGGCGAGCGCCAGCCCGACCCCCATCTGTTGTTCGCACTCTATTCCGAGCCCGGCGGCAAGGCGGGCGCTGGCGATGGCAGCCAGCACATTGGCGTGGGCATGGGGGATGCCCAGTTCCAGATTGGATCCGGCAGCGCGCCCTTCGCCGAGCAGCTTGCCGGCCCGATCCCGAATGCGGGCGCGGGTGTGGGTGCCACCGCCATCGACCCCGACCCAGTACTCAATCATGGTGACCTCCCTGCTCATGTCGATCACCCAGCGCACTCTGCCAGCTGATAGCTAGGGCAAACCAGGCTGGCTGTATGGAGGATCCACTACTCTCCCCAATGCCAATCATGCTTGAGCCGATCTCAATCATGGTGATCTCCTTGCTCATTTCGAGCACTCAGGGCGCTCTGCCAGCTGATAGCCAGGGCAAACCAGGCGGCGTGGGGGATCCACTGCTCGCCCCAGCGCCAGTTCTGATCCAGTCGCTCTTTGTACTCCTGCGGGATAAAAGCCACCTCATTCTCGTCATCAAACCCTGAGGTGATACCGTTGCAGATGCCCCCCTGCGCATTGGGATACCCGGCGGTATAGGCGGGGTTGTTGATGCCGTGGCCCGCCAGCATGCAGGCGTTGAAGGGGTTTTGCCCGAGGATCCAGTCGAGTTGGCGCTGGCCATAAGTGAGCAGCGGCTGGCTCTGGCGGGGGAAGTGGCGGGCGCCAGCAAAGGCCATGGCCGCCAGCGAGGCGAGGCGGGCGTTCTCCCCC
>NZ_QAJD01000119.1:4827-6749 GCF_003061465.1 Aeromonas sp. HMWF017 | reverse complement strand
CGTGCTTCCAGTGCCGCCTGATCGATCTCCTGCGCCTTGCAGAGATCATCCAGATCGTCATAGCGATCACGCAGCTGCATATTGACGACGCTCAGCAGCATGTTGATATCCATGGTGGTGAACTTTTTCAAATCCATGATCACTTCTCCCGATCCAGCGATTGCAGCTGCTCGATGGCGGCGCTGACGCTGTGCAGATGCTGGCGGATCGCCTCGCGGGATTCGCTTGGCAGGTAGTCGGTCAGGGTATGTTGCCAGCTGCCAGCTTCGCTCTTGAGCTGCAGGAAGAGGGCGAGACCGGCATTGGTGAGGGAGACCAGGCTGATGCGTTTGTCCTGCTCGCTGCTTTCGGTGAAGATGATCCCTTTTTCGACCAGACGGCGGATCTCGCGGGAGATGCGCACCTTGTCCATGCCGCTCGCCTCGACCAGCTCTTTCTGGCTGATGGGGTAGTTGGGGCCGAGCACCATCATCAGGCGCCATTGCGGCACGGTCAGCTGGTAACGTTGTTCATAAAACTGTTCGAAGGTATCCCGTAGCATCTCGGCGGCATGTACCAACTGATAGGGCGGGTAGTGAGCGAGTAACGCTATGATTTTTGACATATTACACCCTGCTGTGACGGCTGCATCAGATGCAGTTTCTTTTGATACTTTGACATTGATGATACGAAACTCAAGCTGATTTGTCTGACCCGGTTGCGATGAAATGTGCGGTGGCGCACGCCCTCAAGGAAAAACCGGGTCTGACCGACGGGATTTTAAGCCATCGCTGTTCAGCCTTTACGCAACCAGATGAGGGCGTTCTGCTTGAGCCAGGCCTCGCGGGTGTGCAAGGCATAGAGCGCGGCCTCGTCGCGGCTGCCCGCTTGCCAGCTTTGCGGCTCCTGTTTGGGCAGCTTGCGCTGACCCAGCAGGCAGGCCGGAATGTGCGGGTTGGCCTCGATGGCGACCAGCAGGTGGGGCTTGGCTGCCTCGGCTCCCTCGGTGGCAAAGAGCATCAGCGCCTTGTTGTAGAGCAACCAGCTGGAGGCTTCATCGAAGCGCACCAGCAGGGTGGACAGCGCCTGCCAATCCCCTTGCAGTGCATAGAGGGTGGAGAGGTTGTAGCGGCAACCCGGTTCGTCGGCCACGCAGATGGTCAGCAGTTCCAGATACTCCGCTTTGGCTTCAGCCAGCTTGCCAAGGCGCAGCAGGCAGTCGGCGCGACCGGCTCTGGCGGCCAGCAGGGGGCGCAGCTCGGGAGCACTCCAGCCGTGGCCGGTGATTTGCTGCCAGAATGCCTCGTCAAACAGCGGAGTGGCATCGGCGATGATCTTCTCGAACCAGCCGAGGCGGGCCTGATGATCGCGGCAGCTGTCGGCCAGCTCGAACCAGCGCTGC
The DNA here is from genome assembly GCF_003061465.1 of Aeromonas sp. HMWF017. NCBI lineage: Bacteria > Pseudomonadati > Pseudomonadota > Gammaproteobacteria > Aeromonadales > Aeromonadaceae > Aeromonas > Aeromonas sp. HMWF017. The sequence continues at coordinate 5,368 of NZ_QAJD01000119.1, read as the reverse complement.
CACTGCTGGGCCTGCTCGCCATTGATGGCCACATCGGCGCTGGGGGCGGCCTGATACTGGTCGAGGTTGAGCAACTGGTTGAGGGCGGTCTTCATGTTCTGGCGCTGGCGTTTGCAGAACTCGACAAAGGGGAGTTCGCTGGCGGCGGCGCTATAGAGCATCTGGGCCATCTGCTTGTCACGAAACAGGCTCAGCTCGGCGGCCAGACTGAAGCGGTACTGGGTGGTCGGGTCGTTCAAATCCTTCGGCTTGGGCCAGGTGGCAAAGCCCTGGCTGAAACCGTAGCACCACTGACCGAGGGGATGGCTCTGCTCGAACACCTGCTCCGGGTTATCGCTGGGCAGGCGGCATTGGCTAGGCAGGGCCAGCTGGGCGTCGTCGGCCTGGGCTTCCAGCTCGGCGATCAGGTGATTGAGGGCCTCTGCGCTCTTCTCATCCAGCTCGGCATCCTGTTCCAGCAAACCAGTCAGCGGGCGTTGCCAGTCAGGGGTCTCTGGCCCCACCAGACGGGCACAGAGAAAACCGTGCAGGGCCGGGTAGG
>NZ_QAJD01000119.1:0-4817 GCF_003061465.1 Aeromonas sp. HMWF017 | reverse complement strand
CGGGTACGAGTGGATGGGTTCATCGACAGTTCCTCTGGATTTGAACAGCCGCGAAGTCTACCTAAAAGTGGGGTTATTTGCAGTAAATGGCCGCCTGTTTGGCGATTTAATCACCATTGGCGGGTAAGATAGCGGCGAAAGGGCGGCCCTTGGTGGCTTGGGGACTAGGCCAGATCACCGCTCTTGAGGTAACATGCGCGCCCATAGGGGCCATGGATCAGTTGGCCCATCCGGGTAATGAAAAAAGAGAGCACCATGATACAGATTGGCAAGATGAACACCCTCACCGTCGTTGAACTCGAAGACCGTGGCGCCTGGCTTGCGGCCGATGAATACGGTGAACTGCTGCTGCCCAAGCGTCAACTGCCGGAAGGGGTGAAAGAGGGGGATAGCGTGCAGGTCTTCCTCTATCTGGATGCCGATTGCGAGCCGGTGATCACCACCGACAAGCCATTTGCCATGGTGGACGAATTTGCCGGTCTGAAAGTGGTCAATGCCAACAAGATTGGTGCCTTCCTCGATTGGGGCATGAAAAAAGACTTGTTCGTGCCCAGCCGCGAGCAGAACAAGCCGATGCAGGTGGGCCACGTCTATCTGGTGCGTCTGCAACTGGATAATGAAGGGCGCATGGTCGGCACCAGCCGCATCGAGCGTTTTCTGACCCCGGCCGGTAGCAACTTCAAGGTCGGTGATGAAGTGACCGCGCTGCCGGGCGAACATTCACCCCTGGGCATCAAGGTGATCGTCAATGGCCAGTATCCCGGCATGCTGTTCAAGAACGAGGTGTTTGGTCGGGTGATGACCGGTCGGCCGCAAACCGCCTGGGTCAAGCAGGTGCGCGAAGATGGCAAGCTGGATCTGACCCTGCAAAAGCCGGGTCTGGCGCGGGTTGATGATGCCGGTGAGCGCATTCTGAGCCGGATGAGAAAGCAGGGCGGCAGCCTGGCGGTGGGTGACAAGAGCGAACCCGAGCTCATCTACAAGTTGTTCAGTATGAGCAAGGGCACCTTCAAGAAGGCGATCGGCGGCCTCTACAAGCAGGGCAAGATTGTCATCGAAGACAATGCCATTACCCTGACCGAGGACGGTGCCGCGCAGGCACAAGCAGGCGAACAGGCGCAGGATAGCGAATAAGATGCCGAGCCCCTGTGTTGGCCTCTGCAAGGCGAAGGATGGGCTTTGTCTTGGTTGTGGCCGCACCCTGACCGAGATCGGCCACTGGTCGGTGATGGAGAGCAAGGCCCAGCTGGCGGTGATGGCCGAGCTGAATGGCTCGAAAAGCACCCACCGCTGCCCGGGTTGTGGCGAACCGGCCTATTGCGCCGTCTCTGCCGGTCAGACCATAGCGCAGTGCTGGTGCAGCCAGTTGCCGGTACTGCCGATGCAGGAGGCCAGCGCCTGCTGGTGCCGCCGCTGTCTGGCCAAGGCCATCGCGGCGCAGGATTAGCAGAGAACAGAAATAACAGAGCACAAAACAAGAAAGGCGCCGATGGCGCCTTTTTTATGCCTGCTGCTGGCGATGCCAGCGGACATGCACCTGATCTTCAGTCAGCAGACGGGGCAGCAGGAAGGTGGCGAAGATCACCTCAAACTCATCCTGATGATCCAGCAAACCGACCCACACTTCGACCCAGCGCTCCATATCGACCGGCTTACCCAGCTCGGTCGACCAGTCGGCATTGGGCAGGGTTGCCTCCACGGCGCCACGCTGCTCAAACTCCAGGGTGATGTCGACTATTTGTTCGGGGGCCAGCATATCGGCGGCCTGCTCAAGAAACTGATCATAGGCCCATTCGACCAGCTGATCCGGGGTACGCTGTTCCATGAAATCACTCCAGATACATCGAGGTTCGCTACTGTAACAATTATTGGCAGTGGCGGCCAGACCAGTGCGCCGGGCGTGCCTGGCCTGTCCAAGTTGCCATTGGGGGAGTATGGTTAAGGCGCGGATCATCTGGCAGGGAGTGAGGGGATGAAACAGCGGGGACGGCGGCAACAGATCAAGCGACGGCGCGAGGCCTGGTGGTGGCACTATCTGCCGCTTCACCGCGAGACGGTTGGCGGCCATCTGGGCCCACCGGAGAAACCCGATGAGCCCTGAGGATCAGTCGGCCTGATGCACCCGATTGAGGGTGATCTGGCCCAGTTGCCCCATCTGGCGGCGGATCCAGACCGAGCGCTTCTGCACATAGGGTGAAGGGGGCTTGACCCGATAGCGCCACGGATTGGGCAGGACGGCGGCCAGCAGGGATGACTCGTAGCGGGTCAAGCGGCTGGCCGGTTTGCCAAAATAGGTGCGGGCGGCGGCTTCGGCGCCATAGATGCCGGGGCCGAACTCCACGATATTGAGATAGACCTCGAGAATGCGGGCCTTGTCCCAACCCAACTCCATCAGCAGGGTAAACCAGGCCTCCAGCCCCTTGCGCAGGAAGCTGCGATCACTCCACATAAAGAGGTTCTTGGCGGTCTGCTGGCTGAGGGTGCTGGCGCCGCGCACCCGCTCGCTGTGCTGGTTGTGCTTGAGCGCGGCGTTGATGGCATCCATGTCAAAGCCGTTGTGCTCGGCAAAGCGCTGATCCTCGGCGGCGATCACCGCCAGTTGCAGCTCTTTGGAGATGGACTCCAGATCCACCCACTCATGGCGCACCTCGGTGATCTTGGCGGGCGGAAAGAGGGCCCGCTCGATACGCCAGCTCCACATCGGCGGATCGATAAAACGCAGCAAGGCGACCGAGCCGACCGAGCAGAGCAGCCCGGCCAGCGCGATCTTGCCTGCCCACCTCAGCAACCGGCGTCCGAGCGATGCAGATGGGCGCACGGGGGCCACGGTGTCTTGGTCTGACGCCCACTGATAGTGGCTGGGATCATCGGGATCCGGAATTATTGGGGCAGCCATTCGATGTGGCAGAACTTCTCGTCAACACGGCGGGAGAGCAGCATGCGGGCAAACAGGTGCTCATACTCTTGTTCTTCGTTGCCAAGACCAACCCAGATCTCGGCATAGTCGGTGTCGCTCACCGCAAAACCCACGTCCGCTTCCCAGTCATCGGCCGGATCGGTTTCGGCCAGCAGGCCGCGATCGTTGAACTCCTGATTGAAGCGGGCGATCTCCTGCTCCGGCAGGTTGTCAGAGGCCAGCTCCATAAAGAGTTCGAGGGCGGTATCGAGCAGTTCCTCGACGCTGTGCATTTCGTCATTCATAGACATAAGCGGTCTGTTCCAGAAAAGAGAAAAAGGTGCCGCGCAGATCACTGCCTGCGGGGCGGCGCTATTCTAGCGGGCGGCAGACCCCTTGGCGAGATGAGGCGAGCCGCTGTGACCTGTTTTTGTGCCAATAAAAAACCGGATCCAGTGACAGGATCCGGTCTTCATTGGGGGAAGGGGTCACGCATAGGGCGTCAGCTCATCCCTTCTTGTCATCGGCGAAGGTGATGTTGAGCTCCAGTACCGACAGCTCATCACTCTTCTGATCCAGTTGGACGGTGATCTTCTCCGGATCAATGTTGACGTATTTGCGGATCACATCGAGGATATCCTGCTTGAGCTGGGGCAGGTAATCCGGCCCCCCTCTGGATGAACGCTCGTGAGCAACAATGATCTGCAACCGCTCTTTGGCCAGTTGTGCGGTGTTCTGTTTCTTGTTGGAACGAAAATAATCCAATAATGACATGTTTAACTCCCGAACAGTCGGCTAAAGAAGCCCTTCTTCTCTTCTTCCAGAAAACGAAATTCCTTGGCATCGCCCAGCAGGCGGGACACCGCATCTTCGTAGGCCTGACCGGCATCGGACTCCTTGTCCAGAATGACCGGTTCGCCGGAGTTGGAGGCGCGCAGCACCGCCTGGGACTCCGGGATCACCCCGAGCAGCGGGATGGCCAGGATCTCCTGCACATCCTGCACGCTCAGCATGTCGCCGCGGTTGACGCGGGTCGGGCAGTAGCGGGTCAGCAGCAGGTGCTCCTTGATGGGGTCTTCGCCACGCTCGGCGCGACGGGACTTGGAGGCCAGGATGCCAAGGATGCGATCGGAGTCACGCACGGAAGAGACTTCCGGGTTGGTGGTGACGATCGCTTCGTCAGCAAAATAGAGCGCCATCAGCGCGCCCGCCTCGATCCCCGCCGGGGAGTCACAGACGATGTAATCGAACTTCATCTCCGCCAGCTGATCCAGGATCTTCTCGACCCCCTCACGGGTGAGGGCATCTTTGTCCCGGGTCTGGGAGGCGGGCAGGATAAACAGATTTTCCGAGCGTTTGTCCTTGATCAGCGCCTGATTGAGGTTTGCTTCCCCGTTGATGACGTTGACGAAGTCATACACCACGCGCCGCTCGCAGCCCATGATGAGATCCAGATTTCTCAGACCGATGTCAAAGTCAATGACCACTGTCTTGTGACCACGCTGGGCTAAGCCGGTGCTCAGGGCCGCACTGGTTGTGGTCTTGCCAACGCCACCTTTACCCGATGTAACGACTATGATTCGCGCCATTCTCGCTTCCTTGTAACTCTATTTGATACGGTCTATTCGGAGTTGTTCGTTGTCCAGCCGGACGTGTACCGGTTGCTGGATCAGGCCTGCCGGCAATGCATCGCTCAGCTGGAATGTGCCCGCGATGGAGAGCAGCTCGGCCTGTAATTGCTGGCAATAGATCCGGGCCTGGGTGTTGCCCCGGGCGCCGGCAATGGCTCTGCCACGCAGGGTGCCATAAATATGAATGCTGTCGTCGGCGAGCACTTCGGCTCCCGGACTGACGGACCCCAGCACCACCAGCGAGGTGCCGGCGGCGTAAATCTGCTGGCCGGAACGAACCGGTCCCACAT
>NZ_QAJD01000118.1:0-9316 GCF_003061465.1 Aeromonas sp. HMWF017 | reverse complement strand
GTCTGCCGGTGTACCTCACCACCTCGGATCCCGCCGCGCACCTGAGTGAGACCCTGGCAGGTAGCCTGCATCATCTGGAGGTGAGCCGCATCGACCCCCACGCCGAGACCGAGCGTTACCGCGCCCAGGTGCTGGCCACCAAGGGGGCTGTGCTGGACGAGCAGGGGAGGGCACTGCTGGAGGAGGACTTGCGCTCCCCCTGTACCGAGGAGATCGCCGTGTTTCAGGCCTTTTCCCGCATCATTCGCGAGGCGGGCAAGCGCTTCGTGGTGATGGATACCGCCCCCACCGGCCACACCCTGCTGCTGCTTGACGCCACCGGCGCCTACCACAGGGAGATCGCTCGTCAGATGGGAAACAAGGGGCTGCACTTCACCACCCCCATGATGCAGTTGCAGGATCCCAAGCAGACCAAGGTGTTGATTGTGACGCTGCCCGAGCCGACGCCGGTACAGGAGGCGGCCAATCTGCAGGCCGATCTGCGCCGGGCCGGCATCGAGCCCTGGGGCTGGCTCATCAACCACAGCTTGCAGCAAGCCGCGGTCAGCTCACCGCTGCTGCAACTGCGGGCCGAGCGCCAGTTGCCCCATATCGAAGCGGTCGAGCAGCAACACGCCAGCCGCTACGCCGTGGTGCCGCTGCTCGCCGAGGAGCCGGTGGGGCCAGATGCCCTGCGCCGTCTCTGCCAGCACCATTGAGTCGCCGCCCCGGCCTGCTGCCGGGGCGGCTTGAATATGCCGTTACTTGTTATAAACCCGTGTTTTGAACCAATAGAAGATGCGGGATTGCGCCGCATCGGGAGCTGTGATGTCTGCAACATGTGATGCCAAGGCGGTGCCTGCCATCGGCTTTTTTGAACGTTATCTGACCGCCTGGGTTGCCCTCTGTATTGTGGTGGGGATTGGTCTGGGGCAGGGGTTGCCGGATCTGTTCAAGGCGATCGGCGCCATGGAGGTGGCCAAGGTCAACTTGCCGGTGGGGCTGCTGATCTGGGTGATGATCATCCCCATGCTGCTCAAGATCGACTTTGGCGCCCTGCATCAGGTGAAGGGTCACCTCAAGGGGATTGGGGTCACCCTCTTTATCAACTGGCTGGTCAAGCCGTTCTCGATGGCCTTCCTTGGCTGGCTCTTTATCCGCGTGCTGTTTGCCGACTGGCTGCCGGCAGATCAGCTCGACAGCTATGTGGCGGGTCTGATCCTGCTGGCGGCAGCCCCCTGCACCGCCATGGTGTTTGTCTGGAGTCGCCTCACCAACGGCGATCCCTACTTCACCCTGTCACAGGTGGCGGTGAACGACCTCATCATGGTGTTTGCCTTCGCCCCGCTGGTGGCGCTGCTGCTCGGGGTCTCCAGCATAGTAGTGCCGTGGGATACCCTGCTTACCTCTGTGGTGCTCTATATCGTCATTCCGGTCATCATCGCCCAGCTGCTGCGCAAGGCCTTGCTGAAAAAGGGAGAGTCCCATTTTGACGGCGTCATGACCCGCATCCAGCCCTGGTCGGTGGCGGCCCTGCTGCTCACTCTGGTGCTGCTGTTCGCCTTTCAGGGCAACGCCATCATCGAGCAGCCGCTGGTTATCGCCCTCTTGGCGGTGCCGATCCTGATCCAGGTGCTGTTCAACTCAGGATTGGCTTACTGGCTCAACCGCAAGGTGGGGGAGAAGCACTCGGTCGCCTGTCCTTCCGCCCTGATCGGTGCCTCCAACTTCTTCGAGCTGGCGGTGGCCGCCGCCATCAGCCTGTTCGGCTTTCACTCCGGCGCGGCGCTCGCCACCGTGGTCGGGGTGCTGATCGAGGTGCCGGTCATGCTGCTGGTGGTGAGGGTGGTTAACGCCAGCAAATCCTGGTACGAAGCGGGACTGAACCGTTAACTGATGGCCGCGAACTGATGCTATCCATTTTCTATTCACTTGAGTCATGAGAGACACGCAAATGAGTGCAATCACCATCTATCACAACCCGGAATGTGGTACCTCCCGCAATACCCTGGAGCTGATCCGCAACAGCGGCGTCGAGCCCACTGTCATCCACTATCTGGAGACGCCCCCCTCCCGTGACCAGCTGGTGGCACTGATCGCCGCCATGGGTATGCTGGTGCGCGATCTGCTGCGCAAGAACGTGCCCCCCTACGAGGCGCTCGGGCTGGCGGAAGATCGTTTCAGCGATGATGAACTGATCGATGCCATGCTGGCCCACCCCATCCTCATCAACCGGCCTATCGTGGTCACGCCCCTCGGCACCAAACTGTGCCGCCCGTCGGAAGTGGTGCTCGATATATTGCCCGATCAGCAAAAAGGGGCCTTCGCCAAGGAGGATGGCGAGCAGGTGGTGGATGCGAGCGGCAAGCGCCTCAAGTAATCATCTGAACGCTCAGGTACGGATTGAAACAGGGCCAGCTTCACGCTGGCCCTGTTTCGTTGTGTGAACAAGTTGAAAAAGTTACTGCGGCCAATCGTTTTACCGCTTTTTATGTGACGATGATCACTGTACCATCGCCGCCCGACCTGCCACCCGGCCGCATCTCCCCCTGCGACGGCGCTGGCGTCACCCGATACATGCTGTCACCCGGAACGTGAATGACCCCAGGATGGGACCCGCCACTAACCTGTAGGTTTGTGGTCTGCGTGTCGCGTGGGTCGGCACCTCTCCCGCCGGATCTCCCGCGACGCCTGTCTGCAGACTTGCCATATGAAACTCCTCTCTTCATAGGTGCAAGATGACACTGTTATTGAGTCTGGTCGGTATGCTGGCCCTGATGTTTATCGCCTGGCTGGCGAGTGAAAACCGCCGAGCCATCCGCTGGCGAACCGTGTTGGGTGCGCTCGCCCTGCAAACCGGTTTTGCCGCTCTAGTGCTCTATTTCCCCCCCGGACAAATCATGCTCGGTGCCATGAGCAATGGCGTCTCCGCCCTGCTCGGCTTTGCCGACAGCGGCATCCGTTTCGTGTTTGGCGATCTCGCCAGCAACGGCTTTATTTTCGCCGTGCGGGTGCTGCCGCTGGTGATCTTTATCAGCGCGCTGATCGCCGTGCTCTACCACTTCGGCATCATGCAGTGGGTGATCCGGGTATTGGGCGGCGCCATCCATCGCCTGCTCGGCACCAGCCGCGCCGAATCCCTGGTGGCCACCGGCAATATCTTCCTGTCGCAAGGGGAGTCGCCGCTGCTTATTCGTCCCTTCCTCGCTGGTATGACCCGTTCCGAACTCTTTGCGGTGATGACCTGCGGCATGGCCTCGGTGGCGGGCTCGGTGCTGGGCGGTTACGCAGGTCTGGGTGTGGATCTGAAATACCTCATCGCCGCCTCCTTTATGGCGGCGCCGGGTGGCTTGCTGATGGCCAAACTGCTGGTGCCGGAGCAGCAGCAGGTGAGCGATCAGACCGAGATCACCCTCGACAAGAGCGATTACAGCAACGCCATCGATGCACTGGCGGGCGGTGCCATGGGCGGCATGAAGATCGCTGTGGCTATCGGCACCATACTGCTGGCCTTTGTCAGCGTCATCACCATGATCAACGCCGGTCTCACCACCGTCGGCGAGTGGTTCGGTGTGGCCGGACTCTCCTTGCAGCAGCTGCTGGGTTATCTGTTTGCCCCGGTGGCCTGGCTGATTGGTGTGCCCGCCAGCGAGATGATGGCGGCAGGATCCCTGATTGGTCAGAAGGTGATCATGAACGAGTTCGTTGCCTATCTGGACTTTGCCAATATCAAGGCAGATCTGAGCGCCCACACCCAGATCATCATCACCTTCGCCCTCTGCGGTTTCGCCAATCTGGGCTCCATTGCGGTGCAGCTCGGCTCCATCGGCACCATGGCGCCGGAGCGCCGTCACGATGTGGCCAATATGGGCTTCAAGGCAGTGTTGGCGGCGACCCTCGCCAACCTGATGAGCGCCACCCTGGCCGGGATCTTTGTCTCCCTCTGATGAGATAAAACGAGGTTGCGCCAGTAAAAAAGCGCCCGCCCCATCTGGGGCGGGCGCTTTACTTTATGGGCAGGGTGCTAGCGAGCGTTCGCTTCCCCCAGTCGTGGGTTGAGGGAGAGGATCCGGGTCTTGCTGACCCGGTGGCGATAGATCTCCCGCAGATAGAGCAGCGCCTTTCTCACCGATTCGCGGCTGAGGCGAATATCGTTGATGGAGACGAACTTCTCTTTCTCGCGGATAAGCTCCCGATATTTCTTCTCATACATGGGCTTGATGGCGTACCAGTTGGTATCGAGGATCTTGGCCGGGTTCTCGAACTCGTTGAGCATGCTGTCGAGCAGCGCATCGTTCCACTCCTCATTGCAGATCATCTCGATCACCGCCTTGTCCAGATGCTCATCGAAGCGATAGTGATCCTTGGCAAAGCAGCGCTTGATAAAGGCCACGATCAGGGTCAGGAAGTCATCGCTCAGGCAGGGGCTCTTGACGATCAGGGTGGTGAGGGAGATGTTCGCCGACGCACCTATGACCAGCGCATAGCGCTTGAGGGTGGTATTGGGGAAGAGCCCGTTGAGGTGAGACTTGAGCCGGTTGAGATCCATATAGGAGAGCTTGTACTCCTTGGGCAGGGAGATGATCGACACCACCGATGAGCAGTTCTTGAAGAAGTGCAGCTCGTTGAGGTGGGCCGGGTCATGGCCGCTTTTCACATAGTCGTCCAGATACTCCCGATAGTTGCCCGCCTCGATGGGCAGCAGACTGATCCCCTCGATGGCCTGGGTCATCTTGTTGAAGTGGGGCAGCTCGATGGAACGGGTGAAGAGATCGTCCACATTGAGCCCGTCCTCCTTGTCAAACAGGCCGCCGGGGGGCGAGATGGACTCGGCATACGCCACCGCCACCGGCCCCGCCAGACTCATAAAGAGGTCGTTGGCATCGAGCCGAATGGTCTCGCTGATATCGATGCCCGCCCGGCGAAAGTAGTTCTCGTCGTAGTCGGTAGTGACGGCCTGGGCGGTGAGGATGTTGAAGATCTGCTGGGAGATGTACTGGTTGGCGTACTTCTCCATGGTATTGACGTCAACGTGCTGGATCTCGCCATCGTCGCTCTCTTCGGCGTAGCGCATGATGTCGTTGGAGATCAGCATCATGGCATTCCAGGGCCTGATCCGTTTGAGCATGCTGGCATCGCACGCCTGCTCGTTGTCGAAGTGATAGGAGAAGTCCCACTCCTCGGCCAGGTACTTGCACAGCAGGCGCCCTGCGTTGATGTGCAGCGCTTCCGAGATCTCGATACCCCGATCACAGATATTGGGCAGGATGCAGATGCCGCTGGTGAAGATGGGATCGAACATGAAGTGCTCGCCGAGGGAGAGGTGCTCCTCCTCTTCTGACGGGGGTGAAAAGGTCTTGCTCATGTAGGAGTACTGCTGGGCCAGCCCGAACTCGGAGGCCATCCCGGAGCCGGTACCGCCCCCGGCACTGAAGATGTAGAAGTAGAGGCGGGACTGGTTGGCCTTGATGCCGCAGGAGTCCACCAGATAGGTATGAATGGCCTGCCACTCGGAGTTGGCGAAGTAGTGGGGGCTCTTGTTGAGGATGATCTTGGCCAGATACTGGCCAAGGATAGGGGCGTTACCCGCGCCGCCCGCGTGGATCTCCGACAAGTCCATCACCCGCATCTTGGCGTAGTCACGCAAGGAGCCACCTTCGCCGCTGCGATTGGAGTGGCGGATGCGGCCATCGATGTCCTTGTCCAGATCCCCCAGCATCACCATGGGCTCGATCAGAAAGACTGGCCGGGCCCCGTTGTTTGGCAGCCGCAGGTTGCGCCGGATCCAGCTCACCGGACCAAACTCCTTCTCCCGCTTGCGTTGCTCTTCACTGTTGAACTCATTGAGATAAAAGCTGCGGGCGTTGTAGACCAGCGAGGCCACATCCTGCGCGATGTTGGAGCCGCAGCGCCCCAGCCCCACCAGACAGACGGACGGAAAGTTGTGGGGCACGGCGGCGCCCGTTTCGCTCTCTCCGATGGCGGCGGGAAACACCGCGTGGCGCAGCTGTTCCAGATTGGCGAGAATGCGGGCCAGATCCCCTTCGGTGTAGTAGAGGTAACGGTTGCCTGCGTCCTGCTCATCATCCGTGTTGATAGGTAGCAGATCGATATGCTCGGTCATGAAAAAAGATCCCTCTTGGCGGCGAATGTATATAAATCAGCAGCTTTTGGACTGCCCGGTAACTCTAGATGATAAAAAGCGGGGGCGTGGTGAGAGGGCGGTGAGAGTTGTGAGTGTGTGATCATGGGCACAGCAACAAGCCGGAAATCTGCCGGTACACCTCACCGGGCGATGGTGCATCATTCTCCTGCAAAGGGTGGCCACCACGTTCAATACCAGGTTGGCCAACGCGCCGTCAGCCGCTCTTTACGCGTTCATACAAGGAGACAACCGCAGGATCAGGAAGAGTGGTGCCGCGCCCAGGCGAGGGTTGAGGTAGCGAACGCTCTCTATCGGCTACCCGTTATCTACCACCGATAAAAAAACCACCGACCTTTTGCAGGGAGGTGGTTTTTTTATGGATTGCTGCCGATTGGCTGCCCTTACTTCCGGGCCGATCAATGGGATCAAATCCAGGGGCGTAGGGACGCGACTACTTCGAATGGGTGACAGGCTTTTCGGAGAGCAACTCGTTGACGAGCCCAACGGCTAAATGAATATTCGACTCCATCTTGTCGCCGTCCACCGCATTCGCTTTCCACGATTCGGGGGCTTCGGGGTGTGGCCCGGAAACCGCCACCTTGCCTTTGCCATATGAGCTGATCAGCGCGGCAATCTGATGGTTTTGAAAATGGGCGATGACCTTGATCTTCTCGGGGCTTGGCACCGGCGTAAATTGCGGGCCGGCCTGGTAATACATCTGGCGCTCTTCACCAAGCCAGGTGATCGGGAAGATCCTGGCGCTAAAGTCGCCGTCATAATCATCGGATGTGGCAGGAACAAGGCCCAGCGCCGGCACAAAGCCTTCGTCCTCAGACCAGCCGCTGGATGCCACAAATGCACCCCCACAGATCCCGAGGTAGTGGCCACCGCTTAGCAAATAAGTTTTTAATGCCGAGCGAGCGTCCGCGGTGAAGGCATTGCGCAGCGGCTCAACATCGTCCTCAGTACCGCCAACGATAAATACCCTGGCATTATCGAGCTCTGCAGGCAGCGCCTGGATATTGGAGAGATTCCTCACTGGCAAGCCCACCTGCCTGACCACATCTGCAATCGCTTTGGTGCTATCCCCATCAGAAACCGGCCCGTTATAGATCAGTGCGTACGGCTCTTGCTGCGGCTGCGCGGAGGCGGCCTCTGCCATGCATCCTGTCATTAACCAAAGGCTGATAACGCTCGCAATCTGCACGACGCTTTTTGGTACATTCATCGCTGCCACTATCCCTGTGATATGAACCGAAGAGACTACTTATCACGATCCTGTTCTGCATGTCAGCCGCTGTTAAATGAACATTTCAAGTTAACGTGCCAAGGCTGATTGGCGCTGCGTTCAGCTAACAGCGAGTCAATACAGTGGGCGCACTTCACCTTCACTTCACCGAGCGGAGGTAGGGTAGGCTCACGTTTTCAGTTGGAGCTTTATTCTATGCCCACCATAGTTACCCACGCTGCCGTCCCTCTCTGCCTTGGACTGGGGCTTGGCAGCCGGATTATCCCGCCCCGCCTGCTGTTGGCCGGGGTTGCCATCGCCATGCTGCCTGATGCCGATGTGCTCGCCTCTAAACTGGGGGTCGCCTACGGCCATGTCTTTGGCCACCGCGGCTTTACCCACTCCTTGCTATTCGCCTTTGCCCTGCCCATTCTGGCCATGCTGTTTCACCGCCAATTTCGGGCCAGCGCTGCCACCGTCTGGTCGTTTCTGCTGGTGTCGCTGCTCTCTCACAGCCTGCTCGATTCCCTCACCACCGGCGGCAAGGGGGTTGGCTGGCTCTGGCCGTGGCGGGATGAGCGCTTCTTCGCCCCCTGGCAGGTGATCCGGGTTGCCCCCTTCAAGCTGGAGGCTTATCTCACTGCCCGAGGTGAAGCGGTGATCCTCTCCGAGCTCTACTGGGTCTGGCTGCCGGGAGGTCTATTGATGCTGGTGTTGATGGGATGGCGGGTGTGGAAAAAAGAGAGGTAGTGGGGGGGAAATTGTTATTGGATAAATTGTGGCTGAGTAACAAATCAGACCTTGGACACCCATCTCTGTGATTCTGGCTATGTGACGCCTTGCTCAGAAAGGTGGTGTCCTGATTTCCCTCGGGAAATAAATTATCGTTTCCACGGGTACTTTGGTAGGCACGCCCCGCCATCAGTGCATATTGTATGTTACTATCAATTTTATTTTTCTCCAAAAATCTGATTGCAAGGGCAATGTTTAGCATCGTACCCTTCTCGTTTGCAATAATTTAAACAAGCGTCAATATCTGGTTGGCGTTTAAATGAATCATCACTACTCCAATTCCCCTTTCCATCGTGGAACATGACTGAGCAATCACCTGTATAAACTGGTTTTCTCAGAATGCCATTCAATTCAGGTTGATTGATATCTCTATTCATTTCCTTCATTACCACTGGATTGATTGGGGATTCATCCAGTAGAACTTTCTCATTAGACTTGGTGGTTATCACTAAATTTATACTATCTAATTCGATGGGAAGTTCTTCCAGCGAAATACGTTGCCATACTTTACTATGGAATTTAAAAATAACATAAGGGGGATTAGGCCTACCCCATTTATTGTAAGAAAGGCATGATGTGGTTGTTGATATAATATATGGCACCCTATTTAATATGTGAAGGGCAAGTGGAGTGAAATTTGCTCTCTTGATATCATCCCCATACTCATTCTTCCATGAAATATATTCATTAGTATTAGGTATGGTAAATGAAATCGTTTGCTCCTTTATGGGAGGAGATTGCCCTAGTTCACGACGACCACCATAACTCTGTGATCTATCTACCATGATCTTGCTACCATCGTGCAGCACGACCTCTTCCTGCCAACTCACAATGTCAGAGGAAGTGCAAGATAGGATGATGCTAAATAAAATAGCGAGTGGCATCATCCAACGCCAAAAAAATTTTTTAACATTCATTTTCGTCCCCGACACACATCAGAGTAGTTGCTTTAGCGCTCTTTATTTTGTGTTGAATGAGCATATTCGTAATCAATCTCACCACATGATCAACCGCGTGTTGCGGGAGCTGTTTAGGCCCCCCCCCCTTTTTTGTGTGCTGACTATACAGCGTCTTGCTCAGAGAGGTGGTGTCCTGATTTCCCTCGGGAAATAAATTATCGTTTCCACGGGTACTTTGGTAGGCACGCCCCGCCATCAGTGCATATTGTATGT
>NZ_QAJD01000117.1:436-1542 GCF_003061465.1 Aeromonas sp. HMWF017 | reverse complement strand
CCCATCGCCTTGAGCAGGCGCAGGTGATCGCCGGTCATCGGCATCCACCCCTCGTCGGCGGCGATGACCAGCAGCACCAGATCCAGACTCCAGAGCCCCGCCACCATATTGCGGATATAGCGCTCGTGGCCGGGCACGTCGATGACGCCGATGGTGTTGCCCTGACCGTCGTCGAAGTGGGCAAAGCCGAGATCCTGGGTCATGCCGATGGCCTGCTCGTGGGCGCGGGCGGTGGTGATGCCGGTGAGGGCCTTGATCAGCAGGGTCTTGCCGTGATCCACGTGGCCGGCAAGACCGATAACGGCGCGATAGGGGGTCATGGGATCAAGGCTCCTCGGTCGCATTTGTTGCATTGAACGGGGCGGGCAGCAGCAACTCCCTGAGTTGGGCGATCAGCAGTTCCATCTCGGTCGGCAGCAGGGTCGCCATATTGAGCAGTACCTTCTGCTGGCGCACGGTGGCGATGACCGGCACCGGCAGTTCGCGCAGATCATCGAGCAGCTGCTGGGACGGGCGCGGGTCGGTGCATTCGAGCGCTGGGGCCGGGTAGAACTCGTCCGGCAGGGTGCCGCCGCCCACCACCAATTGGGCGGGAACGGGCACAAAGCAGCCGGGCAGGGCGGCCATCAGCTGGGAGGCTCTCGCCTGCATGGCTGCCGGGTTGCTCAAGGTGCGCTGGGCGATGCCTTCGCCGACGGGGGACTTGTTGAGCTTGTGGATGAGCAGGCGTTCCAGCAGGGAGTAGACGATGCGGCTCGGGCGGAAGGTGCGCATCATGGGGTGTTTTTCCAGCCGCTTGATAAGGTCGCAGCGGCCACTGATGATGCCCGATTGCGGGCCGCCCAAGAGCTTGTCGCCAGAGTAGCAGACCAGATCCGCCCCCGCCTTGATGTACTGGCGCACCGAGGTTTCATCCGGCGCAAACTCTTCGCTGGTCAAGCCAGAGCCCTGATCCACCGCCAGCACTACATGTTCGGGCAGGGCGCGGGCCACCTCGCCGATATCGGGGGACTCGGTAAAGCCGCGAATGGCGAAATTGGATCTGTGTACCATCAGTACCAGCGCGGTCTGATCTGTGATGGCATCAAGGTAATCTATGGCGGTGG
>NZ_QAJD01000117.1:0-407 GCF_003061465.1 Aeromonas sp. HMWF017 | reverse complement strand
AGCCACCGCCAATCTGGATCTGCTCGCCGCGCGAGACGATCACCTCGCGCCCCTTGGCCACCTCCTGCAGCAACAGGAAGAGGGAAGCAGCGTTGTTGTTGACCACCAGCGAATCTTCGGCCTGGGTGAGGCAACGGAGCAGGGGAGAGATCAGCCCCTTGCGCCCGCCGCGTTTGCCGGTGGCGAGATCCAGCTCCAGATTGTTGTAGCCGGTGTTGAGGTCGCGCACTTCGTCCCACAGTTCGCTACAGAGCGGCGAACGCCCCAGATTGGTATGCACCAGGGTGCCGGTGGCGTTGATCACCCGGGTTTGACGCTGGCGCAACTGCTGTTGGCAGCGTTTGGCAATCAGCGCCTCGATCTGCTCGGGGGCAACGCCATGCTGGCGAAAATCTTCGCTCTGGCGC
>NZ_QAJD01000116.1:0-4451 GCF_003061465.1 Aeromonas sp. HMWF017 | reverse complement strand
AGGCAGTTGAGGCAGTTGAGGCAGTTGAGGCAGTTGAGGCAGTTGAGGCAGTTGAGGCAGTTGAGGCAGTTGAGGCAGTATCAGAATGGATTAAAAGAAAAGCCGGGACAAGCCCGGCTTTTTCTTTATCACTCAGCAGCTGCTTCAGCAGCGGCCGGGCGGTCTACCAGCTCAATATAAGCCATAGGGGCGTTGTCGCCTGCACGGAAACCGCATTTCAGAATGCGAGTATAACCGCCGGCGCGCTCCAGGTAGCGCGGGCCCAGTTCATTGAACAGCTTAGCCACGATCGCGTTATCGCGAGTACGGGCAAATGCCAGGCGACGATTAGCAACGCTATCAGTCTTGGCAAGGGTGATCAGCGGTTCAACTACACGACGCAGCTCTTTTGCCTTAGGCAGAGTCGTCTTGATGATCTCATGACGAACCAGGGAGCTGGCCATGTTGCGGAACATTGCCTGACGATGGCTGCTGTTCCGGTTCAGTTGACGACCACTCAAACGATGGCGCATGACCTTATCCTTCTAACTAAATCTGTGAAACCCGTAATCTGGATTACTCGTCAGCGATGCTGGCGGGCGGCCAGTTCTCAAGGCGCATGCCAAGAGACAGACCACGGGAGGCCAACACGTCCTTGATCTCAGTCAGGGACTTCTTACCGAGGTTAGGAGTCTTAAGCAACTCAACTTCGGTACGCTGTACCAGATCACCAATATAGTGGATAGCTTCTGCCTTCAGACAGTTCGCAGAACGAACTGTCAGCTCCAAATCATCGACAGGACGTAGCAGAATCGGATCAAACTCGGGTTTCTCTTCTTTCTTCTCGGGCACGCTGACATCGCGCAGATCCACGAAGGCTTCCAGTTGCTCGGCCAAAATAGTGGCAGAACGACGGATGGCTTCTTCAGGATCCAGGGTACCATTGGTCTCCATGTCGATGACCAGCTTGTCCAAGTCGGTACGCTGTTCCACACGTGCTGCCTCAACATTGTAGGCAATACGAACGATGGGGCTGAACGCGGAGTCCAGCAGCAGGCGACCAATAGGACGCTCTTCGTCATCGTTGTGAACACGAGCAGAAGCAGGCACATAACCACGACCGCGCTGAACTTTCAGGCGCATGCTGATTTCAGCATTGGCACCAGTCAGGTGGCAGATTACGTGCTCCGGGTTTACGATCTCGACTTCATCACCGTGAGTGATATCACCAGCGGTAACGGGGCCTGTTCCAGACTTGGTCAGGGACAGAGTTACCTCGTCCTTGCCTTCCAGCTTCACAGCGATACCTTTCAGGTTGAGCAGGATTTCAAGAATGTCTTCCTGTACACCTTCTTTGCTGCTGTACTCATGCAGTACCCCGTCAATTTCGACTTCAGTAACTGCACAACCGGGCATAGATGACAGCAAAATACGACGCAGGGCGTTGCCCAGCGTGTGACCAAAGCCACGCTCGAGTGGCTCAAGAGTCACTTTCGCATGAGTCGGGCTAACTTGCTCGATGTCAACTAGCCGCGGTTTAAGAAAATCTGTTACAGAACCCAGCATTGTGTCCTCTCTTTAGAAGCTAGCTTTACTTGGAGTAAAGCTCGACGATCAGCTGTTCGTTAATGTCGGCAGACAGGTCGGAACGCTCTGGCAGACGCTTGAAAGCACCTTCCATTTTAGCGGCGTCAACCTCTACCCAAGTCGGCTTCTCGCGCTGACCAGCAACTTCCAAGGAAGCTTTGATACGCGCTTGCTTCTTAGCCTTCTCACGAACGCAGATCACGTCCTCAGGGGAAACCTGGAAAGAAGGAATGTTCACAACGCGACCGTTTACCATGATGGCCTTGTGGCTCACCAGCTGACGAGATTCAGCACGGGTAGCGCCGAAGCCCATACGGTAAACAACGTTGTCCAAACGACCTTCCAGCAGCTGCAACAGGTTTTCACCGGTGTTACCCTTTTGACGGGCAGCGTCGCGGTAGTAGTTGCGGAACTGTTTTTCCAATACGCCGTAGATACGACGAACTTTTTGTTTCTCGCGCAACTGAACACCGTAGTCGGACAGACGCGCTTTACGCGCACCGTGCTGACCAGGGGCGGTGTCAATCTTGCACTTAGAATCAATCGCACGAACACCTGACTTCAGGAAGAGGTCGGTGCCCTCACGACGGCTAAGCTTAAGCTTAGGACCGATATATCTTGCCATCTTCTTTCTCCAACAATCCTAGACCAAGTAGCTACAGCGTTATACGCGGCGCTTCTTGGGAGGACGACAACCGTTGTGCGGGATCGGAGTCACATCAGTAATGTTAGTGATGCGGAAACCAGCCGCGTTCAGGGCGCGGATGGAAGACTCACGACCGGGACCCGGACCTTTGACCATGACTTCCAGGTTCTTGACGCCATATTCTTTGGCCATCTCACCAGCGCGCTCGGCAGCTACCTGAGCAGCGAACGGGGTGGACTTACGAGAACCACGGAAACCGGAACCACCAGAAGTAGCCCAAGACAGAGCATTGCCCTGACGGTCAGTAATGGTCACGATTGTGTTGTTGAAAGATGCATGAACGTGCGCAATACCGTCGCTCACTTGCTTTTTAACGCGCTTGCGAGCACGAGTCGGAGTTTTAGCCATTTTCTACCTTCCCGTTACTTCTTGATAGCCTTGCGCGGACCCTTACGGGTACGAGCGTTGGTCTTGGTACGTTGACCACGAACAGGCAGGCTACGACGGTGACGCAAACCACGGTAGCAACCCAGATCCATCAATCGCTTGATGTTCATGGAAATCTGACGACGCAGGTCACCTTCAACGGTGAATTTACCTACTTGTTCACGCAGACTCTCGATCTGAGCTTCGTCCAGGTCTTTAATTTTCACATTCTCAGCGATACCGGCTGCGGCACAGATGGCCTTGGAGCGGGTACGACCGACGCCATAAATCGCAGTCAAAGCGATGACTGCATGCTTATGGTCAGGAATGTTAATGCCAGCGATACGGGCCACTATTCACTCCTACATATAGTAGATTACGACCACCACAAAGCCCGTGAGCGGATACGTGGCGGTCAACCAATACACAACAAAAGTTGGCTGGCTATATTAGCCAGCACAACTATTTGTTGCAAGTACTAACCGTAAAAAATTAGCCTTGGCGCTGTTTATGCTTTGGCTCGCTGCAAATCACACGCACCACACCGTGACGCTTGATGATTTTGCAGTTACGGCAGATTGCCTTAACGGAAGCACGAACTTTCATTGCTTAACTCCGTAACTACGCCGACCTTTAGCGGCCGTAGCCCTTCAGGTTGGCCTTCCTCAGGACGTCGCCATATTGATGAGACATCATATGGGTTTGTACCTGAGCCATGAAGTCCATGATAACTACCACGATAATCAGCAGCGAAGTGCCACCGAAGTAGAACTGTACGTTCCAGGCAGTCATCAAGAACTGGGGTACCAGACAGATAAAGGTTATATAGAGCGCACCTGCCAATGTCAGGCGAGTCATAACCTTATCGATGTAACGTGCTGTCTGCTCGCCCGGGCGAATCCCCGGGATAAAGGCTCCACTCTTCTTCAGATTATCTGCTGTCTCGCGGGGGTTGAACACCAGCGCGGTATAGAAGAAGCAGAAGAAGATAATGGCTGCTGCATACAGCATCTCGTAAAGCGGTTGACCCGGCTGCAGGACCATAGAGACCTGTTGCAGGATATCAGCTACTTTACCCTCACCCTGACCAAACCAGGAGGTAATGGTCCCCGGGAAGAGGATGATACTGGATGCGAAAATCGCAGGAATCACACCAGCCATATTCACTTTCAACGGCAGGTGTGTGCTTTGCGCGGCAAATACCTGGCGGCCTTGTTGACGCTTGGCATAGTTAACAACGATACGACGCTGACCACGCTCCACGAACACCACAAAGTAAGTCACTGCGAAAACAATCAAGCCCAGCAACAACAACAGCAGGATGTGCAATTCCCCTTGACGTGCCTGTTCGGCCGTAGCGCCAATGGCATGCGGCAGACCAGCAACGATACCTGTGAAAATAATCAACGAGATACCATTACCAATCCCACGCTCGGTAATCTGCTCACCCAACCACATCAAAAACATGGTACCGGTGACCAGACTCACAACCGCTGTGAAATAGAAGCCTAGACCCGGATTAGTCACGAGTCCATGCATCATATTCGGCAGACCGGTTGCAATACCAATGGCCTGGAAAGTTCCCAAAACCAGCGTGCCCCAACGGGTATATTGGCTAATCTTGCGACGGCCGGATTCACCTTCTTTCTTGAGTTCAGCAAGAGCGGGGTGAACCACTGTCAGCAGCTGGATAATGATCGATGCCGAAATGTACGGCATGATCCCCAACGCAAGAATAGAAGCACGCGAGAGTGCACCACCACTGAACATGTTGAACATCTCAATGATGGTGCCCTTCTGTTGCTGGAACAAC
>NZ_QAJD01000115.1:8668-9180 GCF_003061465.1 Aeromonas sp. HMWF017 | reverse complement strand
CCCGAGGCTCTGTGCCGCCTCCCACTGGCCGCCATCCCCCGCGGCCAGTGGGAGGCGGCACAGAGCCTCGGGCTCTCCCCCTGGGTGCGGCTGCGCCATGTGATCCTGCCGCAGGCCATGCTGCTGATGCTGCCCCCCCTCACCGGCCAGCTCATCGCGCTGGTGAAGGATACCGCCATCGTTTCCCTTATCTCGGTGCAGGAGCTCACCTTCGTCGGCACCGAGATGGCCAACTCCAGCGGGCTGGTCTACGAGATCTGGCTGCTGGTAGCCGCAGCCTATTTATTTATATGTTTGAGTCTGTTCGTACTGCTGAGCCGACTAGAAGCAAGACAAGGAGCACGCATATGCTGACGTCCCTGTTGCTGGCGACCGTATTGCAAGCGGAAGCCATCGGCGGTTATGCCGCCGGTTGCCTGAAAAACGGCGTATCCCTGCCCCTCGAAGGGCCGGGTTATCAGGTGATCCGCACCAAGCGGCTACGCTACTACGGCCACCCCGACCTCATCAAC
>NZ_QAJD01000115.1:7860-8658 GCF_003061465.1 Aeromonas sp. HMWF017 | reverse complement strand
CCTCCGGCCATCGCAGCCACCAGACTGGCCTTGATGCCGATATCTGGTTTCGCATGGCCAACCGCCCCATCAGCAAATGGGAGCAGGATGCCCCCAAGGAGTGGGCACTGATCGACGAACCCAGCTACAAGATGTTGCCGGGTCGCTTTGGCCCCCAGCAGCTCACCCTGCTGCGACTGGCGGCCAGCAAACCCGAAGTCGCCCGCATCTTCGTCAATCCGGTGATCAAATCCGCAGTCTGCCAGCAGGCAGGTAGCGAGCCCTGGGTCGCCAAGCTACGCCCCTGGGTGGGCCACTTCAGCCACTTCCACGTACGGCTGCGCTGCCCGGTAGGCAGCCCGGATTGCGAGCCCCAGGCTCCCATTCCGCCCGGCAATGGCTGTGGGGAAGAGCTGGCATCCTGGCTCAAAGACAAGCCCCAGTTGCCCAAGGTCTCCGGCATCAACAAGCGACCTGAGCTACCTGCGCGTTGTGGCAACTGACCCCAAGCTGGTATGGTGGTGCACGCTTGGTCGTACACCATCCATGGCGCACTATCGACTCGAAATACCAAAGGAGAACAACAAGATGGCCACATCACTCTGGCGCAGAACCACGCAGAGCCTGTTGACCCTGACCCTGCTGCTCGGCCTGACCGGCTGCGGCATGAACAATATTCCGACCCTGGACGAGCAGGTCAATGCGAGCTGGGGGCAGGTTGAGAACCAGTATCAGCGCCGTGCCGATCTCATTCCCAATCTGGTGGCAACCGTCAAGGGGTACGCCAGCCATGAGCAGGAGACCCTCAAGGCTGTCACC
>NZ_QAJD01000115.1:7759-7850 GCF_003061465.1 Aeromonas sp. HMWF017 | reverse complement strand
TACCTGCAAGCGCTGGCCAACCAGACCCGCATGGCCGGGCTGCCGGATCTCTATATCGCCGATCTGGCGATGGCCCGTGGCGGCCCCTTTA
>NZ_QAJD01000115.1:5891-7749 GCF_003061465.1 Aeromonas sp. HMWF017 | reverse complement strand
GATGCCCGTGCCCGGGTCGGCAGTGTGCAGGTGAGCGATCCTGCCCAGCTCAAGGAGTTTGAAGCGGCCCAGAACCAGCTCTCCAGCGCCCTCTCCCGCCTGATGGTGGTGGTAGAACGCTACCCCGAGCTGAAAGCGGATCAGCAGTTCCTGGCACTTCAGGCCCAGCTGGAAGGAACCGAGAATCGCATCTCGGTAGCTCGCCGCGACTATATCGAGGCGGTGCGCCAATTCAATACCGAGATCCGTACCTTCCCCGGCGTCATCTGGTCCAAGCTGCTCTACTCGGATCTGGAGGCCAAACCGAGTTTCAGTGCCAAACCCGGTGCCGATGAGGCGCCCAAGGTCAGCTTCCAATGAAGATGATGCTGCGCTGGTTTCTTCCCTGTCTGCTGCTCTGGGCCAGTGCCCTGCAAGCGGCACCGGACTTCCCGACGCTGAGCGGACGGGTGGTGGATGAAGCCAGTCTGATGTCCCGCAAACAGGCCCATCAACTGACCCAACAGCTGGCCGCCTTTGAAAAGCGCAGCGGTATCCAGCTGGTGGTGGTCTCCGTCGACAGCCTCGATGGGGAGACTATCGAGGAGTACGGCTACCAGCTCGGTCGCCACTGGGGGATCGGTCAGAAAGGCAAAAACAATGGCGTGCTGTTGCTGATCGCCCAGGATGAGCGCAAGGTGCGGATCGAGGTAGGCTATGGATTGGAAGGCGCCCTGCCCGACGCCATCGCAGCCAACATCATCCATGGCCGCATACTGCCCGCCTTCAAGCGCGGCGATATGGTGGCCGGGATCATGGCGGGCAGCCAGAGCATCATGAAGGCACTCGCCGGAGAATATCAGCCGGTCGAGCAGCCAAAGAGTGACAACGGTGACGGCCCCTGGCTGTTTATTCTGGTGGTGATTGCGATGATCGTGCTCCACAACCTGCGCGGCGGTGGTGGCGGTGGGCCGGAAGGACGACGTCGGTCGGCCTACATGGCCGGTGGATTGGGTGCCGGCTCCTTTGGTGGTCGCTCCGGCGGCGGATTCAGCGGTGGCGGCGGCAGTTTTGGCGGCGGCGGAGCCTCCGGTGGCTGGTAACAGGAGTAAAGAGACAAATCATGATTTCTAAACAGTTCTTCCACACGCTTCAGGCCAAGGTGCGCGAAGCGGAGCTAGAGACTGATGCTGAACTGGTCACCGTGCTGGCCCCGGCCAGCGATGGCTATCGCTACATTCCCACCCTCTGGGCGGCGCTGCTGGCGATGCTCACGCCGCTGCTGGTGTTCCAGCTCGGCTTCTGGCTCGGCTGGTACGAAATCCTGCTGGTGCAGTGGTCGGTCTGGCTGCTGCTGAGCCTGCTGTTCCACTGGACCCCCATCAAGATGCGGCTCATCCCGAAGAAGGTTCGCCAGCACCGGGCGGCCCTGATGGCTCGCCTGCAATTTGTCGAGCAGGGGCTGCACCGCACCCGCGACCGGCTCGGGGTGCTGATCTTCGTCTCGGCCGCCGAGCACTATGTAGAAATACTGGTGGATGACGGCATCGCCCAGCATATCGACAATGGCCAGTGGCAGGAGATCATCGACGACTTCGTGGCACGCGTGCGCAACAAGGCGATCGAACAGGGGTTTCTGGAGTGCGTAGAGCGCGTTAGCGCCATTCTGACCGACGCCTTCCCGGCCACCCGGGATCAAAACGAGCTGCCGGACAGCCTGATCATCCTCGACAAGCCCTGATCCGGTTTAAAAAACCGGCATTCTGCGCAAGGGTTAGGCATTCGGAAAAGATTATGAAAAATAAGGGGAAAAGAGGTTGACCCACACAGTCCTTTCCCCTAAATTACGCCCCGTTCCAGCGCAAC
Source organism: Aeromonas sp. HMWF017 (assembly GCF_003061465.1). Classification (NCBI taxonomy): domain Bacteria; kingdom Pseudomonadati; phylum Pseudomonadota; class Gammaproteobacteria; order Aeromonadales; family Aeromonadaceae; genus Aeromonas; species Aeromonas sp. HMWF017. Next base: position 5,904 of record NZ_QAJD01000115.1, on the reverse strand, counting down.
AGCGCAGCGAACG
>NZ_QAJD01000115.1:0-5881 GCF_003061465.1 Aeromonas sp. HMWF017 | reverse complement strand
TGAGGTGTCCGAGTGGCTGAAGGAGCACGCCTGGAAAGTGTGTATACGGCAACGTATCGAGGGTTCGAATCCCTCCCTCACCGCCAAATTTAAAAAAACCGACCTCAGGGTCGGTTTTTTGCTTTCCGGCAAACGCAAACTCCTAGGCCTACAAGTGAGCACCAGCCACGTAGCGGCGGATCATCCACGCTCTCATCCCCCGGTTTGCAAAGCCCTGATGGAATATAACAGCTTCTCGCATTGCCAGCCCCCGCCCCCCTACCTTGCTTTTATGATTGCCCAACCCGACAAGCATCCTTCCAGGCAACAAGATCATTGCAAGACCATCCCATGACCACAACACGCCTTCTTTTATGGACGTTACCCAGCGCCCATTATTGCTCATCGATTGGATATCATTTTGAAAAACTGATACTTAAGTAGCTACACTAGCCATTATCAATATTCAGGGACGTAGAAAAAATGAGCTTGATAGGCCTTGTCTTTGCACTGATCTGCATTCTTGGCGGAAATATCATAGAAGGCGGCCATCCCAGTGCGCTGCTCGATTTGCCCGCATTTCTTATTGTGATCGGCGGCACCATAGGTGCCGCGTTGACCCAGTTCCCCTTCTCAGTTGTCGGTAAAACTGCCAAACGTTTCAAGTGGCTGCTCTCCCCGCTCAAGCTGGACATGCTGGAGCAAGCCCAGTTGCTGGAGACCCTGGCTGGCAACGCCCGTCGCAGCGGCATGCTCGCACTGGAAGGGATGATCGACGAGATCAAGGATCCCTTCCTGAAGAAAGGGGTGCAGATGATGGTTGATGGTTACGAGAAAGGGAAAATCCACGAGGTGCTGGAGAACGAGATCGAATTTGAGCAAGAAGATCTCGAACAGACGGTCAAATTCTATGAAGCCATGGGCGGCTACTGCCCGACCATGGGGATAGTGGGCGCGGTGTTTGGCCTGATCCACGCCATGGGTCTGCTAGATGCGCCCGACAAGCTGGGTGGCGCCATCGCAGTGGCCTTTATCGCCACCATCTACGGGGTTGCTGCCGCCAACCTGATCTTCTTGCCGTTCGGCAACCGCTACAAGGCATTTGCCCACCAGATCCGCCACTACAAGGAGATGACCCTGACCGGCATTCTCTGCATCGTGGACGGCGAGTCACAGGCGCGCCTGCAAGTATCCCTCGAACCATTTATGGGAGGCCATGGTGGCAAAAAAGAAAAAAGCTGAAGCACCGGAGAACCACGAACGCTGGCTGGTCTCCTATGCCGACTTCATGACCCTGCTGTTCGCCCTGTTTGTGGTGCTCTACTCCTTTGCCATGGCCAAGCAGTCCGAAACCCGGGTGCTTATCCAGGGCTTTATCGAGTCGCTGGGTAAAATCGGCCTCATTTCCCCGCCTGCCGGCTCACCCTTGATGCAGGGGGGCACAGGGATTCTCGAGCCAGAATCAAAGACTACGCCGAGCAGCCCGAAAGAGGAGACTGTGCTGGAGAAAGATGCCCCCATGGCGGCATCGGATCCCTTCAACGAGACCATAGGTGCCTCGGAAAAACCGAGTGCCACCGAGGCCTGGCCCCACAAGACCAAGGAGCAGGAGTGGGTGCAGGTGACCAAGCAGAAGCTGGAGCAGCAGCTAAAGGCCCAGATTGAATCGAAGGATCTGGAGGTCGAGCAGCTTGGCAGTCAGCTGGTGATCCGCATCGGCGAGAAGGCGCTGTTTCCCGCCGATTCGGCGTTCCTGCAGCCCCAGTTCATCCCGCTGGTCAACAAGATCGCCGGCATTTTGGCCAACATCCCAGGGCAGGTAGTGGTCACCGGTCATACCGACAACTCCCAGGCGCCGGTGGAGCTCTATCGCAACAACTGGGAGCTCTCGGTGCTGCGAGCCTCTTCCATCGTGCAGACCATGCTGACCAACCCCCAGCTGGATGCCAGACGAGTCATCGCTCAGGGTGTTGCCGACACCCAACCCCGCTTTGCCAATGACACCCCCGAACATCGCCAGGCGAACCGCCGGGTCGATATCACCCTCTCCCAAGGCAAGGCCGCAGAAGAGTCGCTGCAACTGCTCAAGCCCTGATCCCCCCGCTCCCGCCTCGCGCGGGAGCCTCTCTCTAAAAACAAATAACTCAATAATATCAACACCATAAGATCTTAATGATAATGATTGCCATTTATTGTCAAGTGGTCAGGCCTCTGCAATAATGCCGCCCCTCAGGCTTAAATAAAAACAATTATCATTATGAACAAACTGCTTCAGGCATGGCCGGCACTCCTGTGTGCCTCCGCTGGCGCGGCCGATCTTCCCCCTGTAGAGAAGGCTCGCAGCGACGACACCATCATTGTCACCGGGCAACGGGTACAACAGAAACTCTCCGATGTTTCCGGCTCCATCACCGTCATCACCCAGGAAGAGCTGGACCGTCAGGTCGCCAGCGAGCTGACTCATGTGTTTCGCAAGATCCCCGGTGTCTCGGTCACCGGCTCTGCCGGGCGACCGCAAAACATCAGCGTGCGCGGCATCGGTGGCAACCGCATCCTGCTGATCAAGGATGGGGTGCGCGTCAGCGACGGCTTTGGCGCCGACAACATCAATGACAAGGTGGGTCGCTTCAACTTCGATCTCGATGACATCAAGCAGATTGAAGTGGCCAAGGGGGCCGGCTCCTCCCTGCATGGCTCCGATGCCATCGGCGGCACCGTGGTGATGAATACCAAGCAGCCAGAAGATTATCTGCAACAGCAAGATAGCTATCTGGCGGCCAAAACCCTCTACGGTGGCGACAGCAACAAGAAGAAGCTCAGCATGACCGGCGCGGTGCGGGCACTGGAGAGCGAACATCTGTTGCGCCTCTCCGGCTGGCGTGGCAACGAAACCGCCAACTTTGAGGAAAACCGCATTCCGGCTGATTTGGATGGCATGAGTGCCTCCACCAGCAGCCGCCTCCCCCTCAATGCCCATCACGCTCTGCGGCTGGAGCTGGACTACTACGAGGATCACGCCAAACGCCAGATGGGGCCCAAAGCGGTGCCCCAACCCGATGGCAGCTGGGACGTGGTCGGTTTTCAGGAAGATGGCGATCAGCGCACCCAGGGCGGCAAGTTCAGCTGGGAAGCCAGCGATCTGGGCATGGTCGATACCCTCAACTGGAGCCTGTTTGGCAACCAGTCCCGCAACGAGGCCAACCAGCGCCAGCTGCTGCGCAACGATGCCCTGAGCGGCTATCCCAGATATCGCAGCCAGCGCACCCTCTCCACGTTCGAGGAGCTGCGCCTTGGCAGCGAGCTGGAGTTGCAGAGCAAGCTGAGCACCGGCTCGCTGGACCACACCTTCAGCTACGGTGTGGAGCTGGAGCAGGCCAACCACGAGCGGCCGGTCAGCAATCTGGCCCTGGAAGATGGCATCACCACCCAGGGACAGAAAGCCCCCTTCAGCAAGGCCGAGACCCGCCGCGATGGCATCTGGCTGAGCGATGTGATCGATCTGGGCAGCTGGCAGTTTACCCCGACCCTGCGCTTTGACCGCCAGCGCCTGCGCACACCGGACAGTAATCTGGCCGAGAACCACAGCGACCACATCTCCCCCAGTGTGGCGGCCAGTTACCGCTTCAACGAAACATGGCGCAGCTGGCTCAGCTATGCCAACGGCTTCCGCGCCCCCGCTTACGATCAGGTTTACGGCAACATTCCTCACTACTTTGCTATGCCGCCATTCGAGATCATTGCCAACCCCAACCTCAAGGAGGAGACCAGCCACAGTCTGGAGTGGGGAGTGAATGGCCAAAGCGACAACTGGAGCGTCAAACCGGCCGTTTTCTACAACCGCTACTACAACTTCATCGACTGGCGCCAGACCGGTTTTCGCCTCGATGACGGTGTCTTCCTGCGCCAATATCGCAACGTTGCCAAAGCAGAAACCTGGGGCGCCGAGCTGGCCGCCAGCCTCTGGCTGAGCGACGAGTGGGAGCTTTCGACCAATCTGGCCTGGATGGATGGCAAGGATCACCGTGGTGAGCCGCTGCGAACCCAGACACCGCTGGAAGGCAACACCACCCTGCGCTGGCAACAGCTCGACTGGGGGGTTGAGCTCAGTGGCAACTATGCCGCCGCCATGACCAAGGTGCCCCAGTGCGCCAATGCGCAGACTGGCTACAACGGTGCCTGCCAGAGCAGCGCAGGCTGGTTCAGCCTGGATCTCACCGGCGACTGGCAGATCACCGAAGCGCTAAAGGTCAATGCCACCATCGGCAACCTGCTCGATACCCGCTACGTCCGCTATCAGGATGTGGCCGGACTTCCGGCTGGCAGCGACACCTCCCTCTACAGCCAGAGCGGCCGCTACCTGTCAGCCAGCCTCAGCTACCGTTTCGTGGGGATGTGATGAAGCATCATGCAATCATGGCGGCCCTGTTGGCCGCCCCGTTGGCGTGGGCGCAAGAGGCCCTGCCACCGCCGATCCCGTCCCAATCGCACCTGATTTCAGGCAATCCCGTACGCCAGGATCCCTACTTCTGGTTGCGGGACGAGAGCCGTAGCAACCCGGCCATTCTCGCCCTGCTCAAGCAGCAAAATCGCTGGAGCGAGCAGCAGCTCGCCGCGCAGCAGCCGCTGGAAGCAACCTTGCGCGCCGAGTTTGCCCGCCATCCGGCGGGTGAACCCGTACCGGACAACTGGCTTGTGCGCGGCGATCAGGCATGGCAGCTGCGCCCGGATGGCTCACTCTGGCAACGCCACGGGGGCAAGGTGCAGCAACGGCTTCCCGCCAGAGCGGGTGAGGCCTATTACGAAGCGGGCGGCTGGGCCCTGAGCCCGGATAACCGCACGCTGGCCATCGCCGAAGACAGGCGCGGCGATCTCGACTATCAGGTCACCCTGCTCGATCTCCAGAGCGGCAAGGTGCTGGCCAGTTTGGCACAGCGCAGCGCTGATCTCGCCTGGTCACAAGATGGTCGCACCCTCTACACCATCGCCAACGAGCGCTACACCCTGCGCCCCTGGCAGCTGCGCGGCTGGCAGGATGGCCAGGAGCAGACTCTCTATGAGGAGCAGGATCCCGCCTGGCTGCTCAGCCTCTATCGCACCACGGATGACCAACATCTGGTGTTGCAGGGCAACAACCACGACAGTTCGGAGCAGTACCTGCTCGACTCGGGCAAGCCGCAGCAGGTCAAACCCCGCCAGCGCGGGGTGGAATACTATCTGGACAGCCAATCCGGCTGGGTGATCAAGAGCAACCGGGAGGGGACGTTTGCCCTCTACTCAGCCAGCACGCCGCTCGGTGAGTGGCAGCGCCTGTGGCCCGCCAAAGAGGAGGATCTCGGCGATCCCGAGAAGTGGCGACTGTTTGATCGCCATCTGGTGGTGCAGTTTCGCCAGCAGGGGGAGGATTGGCTCGCCCTGCTCGATCGCAACGGCCATGAACGCCAGCGCCTGCCGCTGGCCAGTGGCGCCGGTACCGGCTGGCTGCAAGGAGAACATGACCCGGCCAGCGACCGTATTCTGGTGCGCAGTCAGGGCTTGAGCCAGCCCCCCGGCCAGCGCTGGCTGGATTTAAACAGCGGCCAGTGGATCAACGACCAGCACACCGCAGGCAATAAAGCATTGCCCTATCAGAGCGAGCGGCGCTGGATCACTTCTGCCGATGGCACCCGGGTGCCTGTCTCGCTGGTATGGCGCAAGGATCTGGCCCCTCGCGCCGTACTGCTCTACGGCTATGGCGCCTATGGCACGCCGATGCGCCCCTACTACCAGAAAGAGCTGTTAAGCCTGCTGGATCGGGGCTTTGTCTACGCCATCGCCCATGTGCGCGGCGGCGGCATGCTGGGGGAGCAGTGGACCCGCGACGGACGGGGCATCCACAAGCAGAACGGCATCAGCGACTTTATCG
>NZ_QAJD01000012.1:0-3881 GCF_003061465.1 Aeromonas sp. HMWF017 | reverse complement strand
GGCGGGGGCCGCCTCGTGGCGATCGAGCAAAATCCAGTCGTTGAGGGTCTTCATGGTGCCTCCCTGGCAATGGGGATATAAAAGCGGGGCCATCCCGGCCCCGCTTTTGTTCGTTTTATTAAACGAGGTTGTGCATAACTTAAACGATGCACATTCCCTTGCCAAGAGTCCTTGCCAAGGGCCGCTAGCCGCAGGATCAGAGCGGCTGCAAGCGGCGGATCACATGGCGGGCAAAGCCGCTGCCCGCTTCGTTGTAGACGTTGAACACCGCATCCACCCCCTGCTCCTGCAAGGAGGCGATATCATCCTCGAAGCGGACGATGGCGGCGATCTTGCCGTTGAACCCATGGCTGCGCAGCTTCTCGATGGCGTAGAGATTCCCCGAGTGGTGGGGCATCGCCAGCAGCACCAGATTGACCTGATTGGAGAGCAGCACCTTGTCCCAGAAGTCGGTATCGGTGGCATCCCCCTCGATGACGTTCATCCCCTGGGCGCGCAGGGTGGGCAGCTTCTCGCTGTCGTTCTCCACCCCGAGGATGACGTTGCCGTACTTGTTCTCCAGCTCGAAGTAGGCCCCCTGACCGATCCGTCCCATGCCGAGGATGATCACCTCGGCATCGCCCAATTCGATGGGTCTGTCTTCCGGATGGAGGTTGCTCGCCTGCAATCCTCGCAGCCAGTGGCCGATGCGGTGATAAATACGTTCGCTTTGGGCATTGAGGGGGGCGGAGATCATAAAGCTCGCCGCCAGCGCCAGCGAGACCGCCACCAGCCACTCGTGGGAGAGCCAGCCCGCCTTGGCGGCAATGGCCGCGACGATCAGGCCAAACTCCGAGAAGTTGGTGAGCGCCAGGGTAGAGAGCAGGGCGGTACGCACCCTAAGGTGGGCGCCGCTGTAGACCAGATAGTAGAGGACACTTTTGAGCGGCAGGGCCAGCACCAGCGCCAGTGCCAGCAGCATGGTGTCGTGGGTCGGCAGGCCGTTGAGGCCGATGGTGAGAAAGAAGCAGACCAGAAAGAGGTCTTTGAGGTTGAAGAGCGCCTTTGCAAGCCCTGCCGCAGCCGGATGAGAGGCGAGCAGCATGCCGATGATAAGGGCTCCCAGATCTGGCTTGAGGCCGACCACTTCAAAACCGGCGGCCCCGACCACCAGCGCCAGAAAGACTCCGAACAGCACCTGCAGCTCGCCGTGACCGGCCCGCTCCAGCAGCTTGAACAGCAGCGGGCGCAGCAGCGGTAATCCCAGCACCCAGAGTGCCCAGATACTGGGCCATTTGCCGCTGGAGAAGGCCAGAAATGCCACTGCGAATACATCCTGCATGACCAGCACCCCGATGGCGATGCGGGCGTAGAGGGCATTCATGTCGCTGCGATCTTCCAGCACCTTGACCGCGAAGACGGTGCTGGAGAAGGAGAGGGCAAAGCCCAGCAGCAGCGCCAGTTTCCAGTCCAGCGAGAGGGCAAGTTCAAGCCCCAGTCCCTTGCAGACCAGCAGCACCACGGTAAAGAGCAGGGTGGAGAGCAGCAGATGCAGGCTGGTGGTGCCCCACACATCGCGCCGCATCAGGGTCTTGATATTGAGCTTGAGGCCGATGGTGAACAGCAGCAGGGTGACGCCGAGATCGGCCACCTCGCTCAGGGCGGGGGTATTTTCATATCCCATGCCGTTGAGGATAAAACCGGCGGCCAGAAAGCCGAGCAGGGGAGGCAGGCCAATCAGATTGACTACCATGCCGCAACCAAAAGCCACGGCGATCAGAATGGGTTCCATAACAGATCCTGCAAGGGCAGGAGAGACCTGCCCTGTTTAACGCTTGGGTGGTGATTAGACGATATCGATGTCGACCACGGAGTCGAAAATATGGTTCGGCCGAAACGGCATGCGGTCGATATCGGCGACCTTGCTCACCCCGGAGAGCACCAGCACCGTCTCGAGACCGGCCTGAAAGCCCGCCAGAATGTCGGTGCGCAGGTTGTCGCCGATGATGATGGTGTCGTCGGAATGGGCCTCCATCCGGTTGAGCGCCGCACGGATGATCCAGGCGCTTGGCTTGCCGACATAGAACGGCTTCTTGCCGGTCATCCGCTCGATGGGGGCGCACAGGGCGCCGCAGGCCGGGTGCATCATGGGGCCGTGGGTATCGGGGTTGGTGGCGATAAAGCGGGCCCCCTGATCGACGAACTTGGCCCCCTGTTGCATCATCGTCCAGTTGTAGTTGCGGGTCTCGCCCACTACCACGAAGTCGGGGTCTATGTCGGTGATGGTGAAACCGGCCTTGTAGAGCTCGTGGGTCAGCGCCCCTTCACCGATCACATAGGCCTTCTTGCCATCCTGACGCTTGAGGAAGTCGGCGGTGCCCATGGCGGAGGTATAGAAGCACTCCTCCGGCACTTCGATCCCGGCGGAGCGGAAGCGGTTTTGCAGATCTTTCTGGGTCTGGGCCGGGTAGTTGGTGAGGAACAAGAGCTTGCTGCCCTGCTCCAGCAGGCGATGGACGAAACGGTCGGCACCGGGGATGAGATCGTTGTTGTGCAGGATGACACCGTCGATATCGCAGATGACGTTCTTCTTCATGAAAACTCCTTGTCAGGGCGCAGGCGAGCCGCCAATCGTTAAGATGTTCAATCATTTATGATTTTTGTGACGCCATTATAAGTCTGTTTGATGACAAGTCTCCCCTGTCTCGCCACTTCGGTGCACAATAAAGCTGCCGTCGGGTCAGTCTGGTGGAGGGGCTGACGCCGGATCACTTTGCTGATGGAGCCGTCGCTATGGACACCCCGATTTCCAAGCCTGTCACACCCGAACACCTCACCGCCGCGCAATTTATCGCCGGACTGCCGAAACTGGAGCTGCACCTGCATATCGAGGGCAGCCTCGAACCCGAGTTGATGTTTGAGCTGGGCCGCCGCAACGGTGTGCCACTGCCCTGGCCCGACGTGGCCAGCGTGCGCGCCGCCTATGACTTTGACTGCCTGCAATCCTTTCTCGACCTCTACTATCGCGGCGCCAGCGTGCTGGTGACCGAGCAGGACTTCTTCGACCTCACCTGGGCCTATCTGGCGCGTTGCGCTGCCGACAAGGTGGTGCATGTGGAGATCTTCTTCGACCCGCAGACCCACACTGCCCGCGGTATCCCCTTTGCGACTGTGCTGAGTGGTATCGAGCGGGCACTGCAGACCGGGGAGAAGGAGTTTGGCATCAGCTGGCGCCTTATCATGAGCTTTTTGCGCCACCTCAGTGAAGAGGATGCCTTTGCGACGTTGGAAGAGGCTATGCCCTTCTTGTCACGCATTCACGGCATCGGCCTCGACTCGGGGGAGCAGGGCAATCCGCCCACTAAATTTGCCCGGGTCTTTGCCCGCTGCCGCGAGTTGGGGCTGCCGGTGGTGGCCCACGCCGGTGAAGAGGGGCCTGCCGACTACATCTGGCAGGCGATCAACGAGTTGCAGGTGCGGCGTATCGATCACGGGGTGCGCTCGGCCGACGATCCCGAGCTGCTGGGCTATCTGGCGGATACCCGGCTGCCGCTCACCGTCTGCCCACTCTCCAACACAAGACTCAAGGTGTTCGGCGATATGGCCCAGCACAATGTGTTGCGGCTGCTGGAGCAGGGGCTCTGCGTCACCATCAACTCGGACGACCCCGCCTACTTTGGTGGCTATATGAATGCCAACTTTGTGGCGCTGGCCGATGGCCTTGGCGCGACTCTGAGCCAGCTCTGCCGCTTGTCGCTCAATGCGGTGGAGGCGAGCTGGCTAAGCTTGGCCGACAAGGCGCGGCTGACCCGGGAGATCCGCAGTTATGCCGAGGCTCACGGCGTGATCCTGCATTGAGTCAGGAGCCAATGAAGTCGAGATGACATGCACTATATAAAGAG
>NZ_QAJD01000114.1:0-1083 GCF_003061465.1 Aeromonas sp. HMWF017 | reverse complement strand
TAATAATACTCCGTCAAGAATTGAGCGTTTAGAAAAAGAAAAGGCTGAATTAGCCAGTAAGATTTTACTCCTAAAAAACCAAGAGAAAGAGAGTAGAAATAAGACTGAACTTAGAAAGAAAATTCTTATTGGCTCAATGGTTGTGGGCTTGATGTTGAAAAATGAAACGTTAAAAGATCAGATTACTTCTCGTTTAGATAAATTTCTTACAAAAAATATCGATAGAAAGCTTTTCAATTTGCCACTTACAAAAAGAGAACAGCAAGAGGATAATAATTCTTTTTAGGTGTAAATATCAAAACTGTTACTATATCCTTCCTCTCATGCATACAGTGCATCTACATTAATGAATCAAGAAAATAACATTTTTATATCTCAAAACCCCTCACACACCTATCGATTCATTTATCAAAATGTTAAGCATTTCATCATCCAGATAGCGGAAAGCCAAATAGTCATCTAATGGATAGAATCCTAATCTTCCTAGCTCCTCAGTTTTATACTCATCATTAATTCCAAGCCAATCACAGAATGACTTCCAGTTTGGTAACATGGCAAAACTAAATTTCATTTCGCATTGCGTGAGTAATTTCCTGATCACACGTAGCTCAGTACCTACATATCTATAGGGTGCGCTCATCACAACGTCATCAATGATTATGCATTTCTGTGGGCCAATGACTCCAGAAGAGATAAACTCTGATAAAGTTGCGATTTTATGTTGATCATCCAGCAAATATTTATGAAGACGACCAATATAATTATCTTCCCTTACAAGCCAGACTCTGGCTGTATTTAGTTCAAACGCAGCACCGAAATTATAAATTGTATAGCTAAGATGCCCGATCACCTTTTCTCTTAGCTCAATTGGATGGGTAACGTGTGTTAAAAATTGGTTATCCCCAGTTTTACTAACTAGATTGTCAGATAGTTTCACTGTCACTTTCACTTCCTTATTAATTAGACACCCTATGGAAGGCCATAAAAACCCTAGTCAATTTTGATAATTATAATTATTAATTGAGAGGTTTAATATATTCATCACCCATGCATCGAGGTTCAATTGACTCATAGAAATTCATG
>NZ_QAJD01000113.1:0-5182 GCF_003061465.1 Aeromonas sp. HMWF017 | reverse complement strand
GGAATGGCCCTCTATCTGGTGGATATTCCCCCCGTTTGACCCACCTCGCATTTTGCCTGTTAATCGTTTGATCAATATCAACAAAGGGTTAAGTTCTGATGGACTCCCGACTTAACCGTTCCATCCTGTAGGTTGGGTATGACTGTCAAGGATGGTGTCTTATGTTCCACCCTCGCAAGCTGGGTCACCAGATCACGCTGCTGGCAATCGGCGGCATCGTATTGCTCGCCGTGGTGCTGCTTACCTTTAATCTGTTTGAAAATCGCCAGCGGGCGCTCGCGGCCGAGCAGGCTGCACTGTGGAGCCAGCTCCAGAATGTGGAAGCGGTGATCAAAAACACCAGCCATGAAACCGTGCTGGCGGCGACTCTGATCGCCCAGCGGCCGGATGCAGCCAAGGCGGTGGCCGACAAGGATTGGCAGGCCCTCGCCAATCTGTTTGATCCGCTCTGGCCTGCCATCAAGGCGCAGGGGATCGAGCAGTTCCAGTTCCACCTGCCGCCAGCCACTTCCCTCTATCGGGTACACAAGCCTGAAAAACACGGTGATGACCTCTCTGCCATTCGCCCCACTGTGGTTGAGGTGAATCGTGAGCATCATGCCGTTGGCGGGCTGGAGATTGGCGTGGCTGGTACCGGTTTGCGCGGGGTCGTGCCGGTCACCTTCAACGGGCAGCCGGTCGGTTCGGTGGAGTTCGGTCGTGCCCTGGATGAAAAGCTGTTTGGCCAACTGCTGGACAAGCAGGTGCAGCTCGCCATCTATCTGTTTGAGCAGGGCAAGCTGGTGACGCTGGTTGGCACATCCCGGCTTGGTGAGGCGATGGAGTGGTATCAGCCGGTACTGGCCGGTGAGGAACGCTTCGTCAATATGACGCAGCAGGGGAGTGATTTGCTGGTGATGGCGGCGCCCCTGCGCGATTACTCCGGCAAGGCGGTCGGTATCATCGAGTTGACCCGGGATCACAGTCTGGTCGCGGCCGATCTGGCTCGTCAGGGCTGGCAGATGGCGATCATCTCTCTGGTAGGGGCTCTGGTGATTGCCATGGTGATGGCGTTCGCGCTCAATCGCATCAATCGTCCGCTGCTTGACAGCGTCAAGGCGCTGGAGGCGCTGGCCAATGGCTCCGGCGATCTCGGCAGCAAGCTGCCGGTGGCGGGGCCGGAGGAGATCCGCCGCCTCGGGTCGGCGTTCAATGGCTTTGTTGCCAAGATCCGCGACACCATCAGCCAGCTCACCGCGACACTGGGCGAACTGGCTGGTGAGAGCGAGCGGCTGTCGCGCAGTGCGGCGGGCAACCTTGGCAGCATGACGCGCCAGCAGGAGCAGACCACCCAGCTCGCCACCGCCATGACCGAGATGACCAGCACGGTACACGAGGTGGCCAACAACACGGCACAGGCGGCCGAAGCGGCCAACGAAGCGGACAATCAGGCGGTCACCGGTGATGAAGTGGTGCAGCAGAGCGTCAACATGATCGAACAGCTGGCGGAGGAGATCGCCAGCGCGGGCAACACGGTGAAAGAGGTCGCCAAGGCCAGCGAGCAGATTGGCTCTGTGCTGGCGGTGATCCAGTCTATCGCCGAGCAGACCAATCTGCTGGCCCTCAACGCCGCCATCGAGGCGGCCCGGGCCGGTGAACAGGGTCGTGGTTTTGCAGTGGTGGCCGACGAGGTGCGCTCGCTGGCAGGCCGCACCCAGCACTCCACCGCCGAGATCCGCGGCACCATAGAGCAGTTGCAACGGGCGGTGGGCACCACTGTGACCATGATCGAACACAGCGTCTCGCGGGCGGGGGAGTCGGTGGAGCGGGCCAATCAGGCGGGAGAAGCCCTCGGCCGGATCAAGGGGGCGGTCAACAGCATTCGCGACATGAATACCCAGATTGCCGCCGCTTCGGAGGAGCAGTCCTCGGTGAGCGACGAGATCACCCGCAATATTGTCAGCGTCCACGAGATCTCCCAGGCCACCACGCTGGTGGCGCGGGATACCGCCCATATCGCCAGCCATGTGGCGACCCTGGTGGACAAGCTGGGGGATCTGGCCGGGCAGTTCCAGGATGGTTCCAACGTGCGGATGGTGCTGAGTCGCGCCCGCGCCGCTCACATGGGCTGGAAGACCCGGGTGCGCGCCTATCTGGATGGGCAGGAGGGGCTGTCGCGCAGCGAGGCGGTCAGTGACAAGGAGTGCCGCCTTGGCCACTGGTACTTCAGCGAAGGGCAGGCATGCTGTGGCGATCAACCCGCCTTCAGGGCGATCGCCGCCCCGCACGCCAGACTGCATCAGGTGATCCAGCAGATTATCGAGCTGAAAAACCAGCACAAGCATGAAGAGGCGGAGGCGCTCTACCACGAGATCGAGCAGAACTCAGAGCAGGTAGTGGGCTGCATCGATCAGCTGCTGCGGGAGATGACCAAGCCGGAGCGTTAATGACGAGCGGATCGGATAGCCAAAAGGCTGACAGCGATGTCAGCCCTTTTTCATGGTGCGGGTCTGGGGCGAGGTTACTGTTCCGGACGCAGATCCTGATAACGGGCGGCGGTGATGAACTGGCCGAAGGTTTCACACCAGACGATCACGCTGCTGTAGCGGGCCGGATCGATCGTGGCGGGCAGCGGCACGATAAAGTTGTCGAAAGTCTTCACCGGCCCGACTCGCACCATCTGATCCTTGAGGCGGGCAAAATCGGCTTCGGTCTCGATAAACTCGGGGGAGAGGTAGAGCTGGTAGTCCGGCCCAGGGGCCAGCTTGCCCATCAGGCTGACGGCATCCGGCCCTATGCTCACCTTGCCTTCCCCCCAGTGCAGCCGATCGCTGTCTTTCAGATCCCGGCGAAAGGTGCCGTGGAATCTCGCTTGCTGCTGGCTGGCCGCTACCTGCTCGGTATCAGGTGCGGGTGGCGCGATCAGGATTGGCAGGGTGTAGACACCGGCGGCAAAGCCTGCCGCCGCGACCAGCAGATGGGTGCCCACCAGTAGGGCCATGGTTTTGCGTTTCATGATATCTCGGTCGTTGATGAACAGGTGCCAGCATCATAGCAGTGGTGCTGGCTAAAGCGCTTGTCGTCCAGCGCAATGGAGCCGGATGTTTGCGCAGCCGCGGTTGATATGGCTTACAGGCTGGCGAAATCCACTTCGGGCAGGGTTTCGAAGCCGGGGCGGGCAAACAGATAGCCCTGCATCAGGCTGATGCCCATCTCCCGCAGGCAGGCCATCTCTTCGCGGGTTTCGATCCCCTCCGCCAGCGGGGTGATCTGCAACTCGGCAAACAGCGCCAGACAGTGGCGCACTATGGCTTGCCGGGTCGGGTCCTGGTCGATGCCGCGCAGCAGGTGCATATCGAGCTTGACGATGTTGGGGTGAAAATCGGCCAGCAGGTTGAGGCCCGAGTAACCGGCGCCAAAGTCATCGATCGCCGTCTTGAAGCCGAGCGCCTGATAGTGATCGACGATGCCGCGAAGATGCTGGCTATCCTGCACCTGCTCCACCTCGGTCAGCTCGAACATGATCTGCTCGATGGGGAAGAGGTGCTCGCGGGCCGCCTGCAGGGTGGTGCGGATGCAGCGCTCCGGGCGGTAGACCGCATTGGGCAGAAAGTTGATGCTCAGCATTCCCCGCATCTCGAGCCGGGCGGCCAGCGCGATGGCCTTGATCCGGCACAGCTGGTCGAAGCGGTAGCGATTGCCATCGTTGACCCTGGCAATCACGCTCTGCGCCGGCTCGTTGTTGAGCCCTCGCACCAGCGCCTCGTAGCCGAAGATGGTGCGCTTGCTGCAATCGACGATGGGCTGAAAGGCCATGGTGAAGTCGAAGTCGAGATCGGCTTTCTCCTGACACAGCTGGCAGATGGCGGGGGACGGGGCGGCAGGTATATCCATGACTCTCCTCTTGGGGCGTGGCGGCGCTGGGCACTGTCTCAAATGATAACAGCTCATCTCCCCCCTGTAGGTTCGATTAGCGCAGCGTAATCGGACGAACGAGAGGTTTTGATTGCGGTTGTTGCCATGAAACAGGGTGGCCAGCCGGAGGGGGAAATGCGGGTGACCGATATGGCGGGAGAATCGATTTACGCGACCGTCCGATTACGCCTGACGGCTAATCGAACCTACGAGATAGAAATATTTTAGATAAATGATTTAATCCTCATCATCAATACTATTTAGATAATGGGCTATAATATCGCCGTGGCATTTATCTGGCTTGCAAAAACATCCTAATGTTTTCCCTCGAAGAGTTAAAAAGTCACTCTTATCAACATTGATGAATTTATTGTATTCAAAGTCATATTCAAATTTTCTTATGACCTCATCTCTATCACCATCTTCACCTATTGCGTAAGGGTTACCCCATTTAGACCCTCTCCCGATGTATTCATATGTTGAGTCACTTTTAATGCCATTAAATTGGCTGTCTTTTTTGATGTTTATTACTCTTGTTATGGCTATTTTTATTCTGCGAATGGGGATGTTCATTGATTTAAAGATATCATACTCGAAAGAAAACTCGTGTCCATCATCAAAAATAATAGCGTGAGTCGGTCTTGCATTATTGATATCAATAACAGATTCTACAGTAACATCGCTACAGGCGCGGCTAGATAAGAAACCATGATGGTCCTCAACATAAAGTAAAGTATGCGCCTTCATTTTTGACGTTATGTTGTCCAGTTTTCGGTGGAATTTACTCTCGCAGAGAAATTCTTTTGGGTAAAGAACAATTATTCTTATCATCAGTAAAGGTGCTTTATCTGAAAGTTTGTTTCAGAATACTTTGCAAGGTATTCAAGCACAAGCCTGCGATGACATTGGTGCGGTTTGTGTTCGCTACACAACAAACATCCGTCATATAAGTCATTAATTTTAATGTTTTTTTCTATGTTTCTTCTTGCCATTAGGTTGAGGAACTCTTCCTCGTATTGAGTCCAAGAGAGCTTCTTTTTTTGATATGTAGCAAGTAGTTCCTTGGTCGGTGCTAATTCTGGTAAGTGTACATATTCTGCCTGCGTCAGTCTGCTTAAAAAAAATAACAAGTCATCTCTTTTCGCAAAACCAGACAACTGTGAAGTATTGTTGACCCTCACATCAACAATCCTCTTTATATTATTACTAGCGATAAGTGTAAAAAAGTCCTCAGCACTTTTTTGAGTAAATCCAATGGTATAAATGTTCATTTAGTATTCTCTTAATT
>NZ_QAJD01000112.1:1338-31907 GCF_003061465.1 Aeromonas sp. HMWF017 | reverse complement strand
ACCCACCTTGATATCAGCGGCTGAGACACTGAAGGCGAAACCGGCGGCAAACAGCGCCAGGGCAATCTTGGACAATCCTTTCTTCATCTTGTTCTCCATGCTTTTGGCTTTCTTATGACACTTTTTTTGACAAGCAGACCGGCGCACCGGCGCTCTCCTAGCTTGCGATTTCCAGCCCCTCGCGGGACATTCCCTTGAACTCCGGCATGAGGGAGATCAGCTTGCGGCTGTACTCATGCTCGGCATTGGTAAAGAGTTTCTCGGTCTCGGCCACTTCCACCAGATGACCGTGCTGCATCACCCCGATGCGGTCGCACATCTGGCGGATCACCGGCAGATCGTGGCTGATAAACAGCATGGTAAGCTTGAGCTCCTGCTGCAGATCCTTGAGCAGGTTGAGGATCTGAGCCTGCACCGACACATCCAGCGCCGAGGTAGGCTCGTCACAGATGAGGAAGCGCGGGCGAGTGGCCAAGGCGCGGGCAATGGAGATACGCTGGCGCTGACCGCCGGAGAACTCGTGGGGATACTTGACCCCGGCACCACGACCGAGACCCACGTGATCCAGCAGATCGCCGACGATCCCCTCGATCTGGCTCTCGCTGCTCGCCAGCTGATGGAAGCGGATCGGCTCGGCAATGATGTCGCGCACCTTCATCCGCGGGTTCATCGAGGAATAGGGGTTCTGGAACACCATCTGCATCTGGCGACGCAACGGGCGACGCTCGCGCTCGCTCTTGAGAGCGGTCAGATCGATCCCCTCAAAGAAGATTTTGCCGGTATCAGGCGGATAGAGGCCGGTGATGGCGCGGGCAATGGTCGATTTGCCGGAGCCCGACTCTCCCACCAGACCGAAGGTCTCCCCTTCGAAGATCTCGAAGCTGATGTTGTTGCAGGCGCGTACATACTGGCGGCGGCTCGGGAAGATGGAGTCCTTGGTGACGAATTTCAGATCGACGTTCTCCACCCGCAGCAGCGCCCCTTCATAGGCACGCTCGTCCTGACTCTGGCCGAGCCAGTGGGTCTTGAGGTCGATATTGGTATCCGGCGCACTGGCATCCTCGATATAGGAGACCAGCGGGAAACGCACCAGCTTCACATCGGAGCGGGGTACCGCCGAGATGAGGCTGCGGGTATAGGGGTGATTGGGGCTGCCCAGCACCTGTTCGGTCAGGCCGAACTCCACCAGATCGCCGCGATACATCACCGCCACCTTGTCGGTAACGTTGGAGACCACGCCCATGTCGTGGGTCACCAGCATGCAGCCCACCTGACGCTCTTTGCAGAGGGCGCGGATAAGCTGGAGGATCTGATCCTGAATGGAGACGTCGAGCGCCGTGGTCGGTTCATCGGCGATGATCAGCTCCGGATCGCAGGAGAGCGCGATGGCGATAACCACCCGCTGACGCATGCCACCGGAGAACTGGTGCGGATACTGCTTGATGCGCAGCTCCGGCTGCGGAATCCCCACAGCCCCCATCAGCTCCAATGCCTTGGCAAAAGCGGCTTCACGAGAGAGGTCGGTATTGGCCAGAATGGTCTCCACCAGCTGATGCTCAACGGTGAACAGCGGGTTGAGGGAGGTCATGGGGTCCTGGAAGATGAACCCGATACGGGAGCCACGGATGGCCCGCATCTCGTTCTGGCTCTTGCCGGAGATGAGCTCGCCATTGAGATAGATATCGCCACGGGCGATACGACCCGGCGGGCTCAGGAGGTCGATAACGGCGTTGCCGATGGTGGACTTGCCGGCGCCGGATTCACCGACCACCCCGACAATCTCACCCTTTTCGATAGAGAAAGAGAGATCCTTCACCGCGGCCAGCACCCCGTAGCGGGAGGGGTACTCGATCCGCAAGTTCTTTACTTCGAGCAAGGACATGTTTACCTCTGCGGGGGACATCCGTCCCAAATAATTCGTCCGTAAATCAGCCGCAGATGCCGGTTGTTACCTTGGGCAATATTTGCTCAATCCATGAGGCAGCGAAACCAGCGATCCGGGCGGGTTTTTTGCATTTTTTTGGAATAACCCGCGAGTAACTTAGACGGTTTGACCACGGGTGTAAATGATTGAGTTATACAATTCCGCAATGTTTTGTGCAGATAACCACCAATTCAGCAGAGATAAATGATGATTTTCATCACACAAATGGCCGGTGCGTCCGTACATCTATTGGTATCATTACTTTAATTTCAACAACAACGCAACAAGCAGCATTTATCACTATTTCCAAAACAATCACCAGCCCCGAATGAGTAGTGAATATTTATGTGAAATGGATGATAAACGGCAGCATATGCCGATGAATGAAAATTAAGCAGATATAAATCGGGGGATGCCAGAACGGTCATCCCCCGGAAGATGGCTCTCAACCGAGCCAGAATGCCAGTAATTGCATACAAAACAGGGCGAACAGGCCAGCGATCAGATCGTCCAGCATGATACCCAGGCCACCGTGGATCCGGCGATCAAACCAGGAGATGGGCCAGGGCTTGAGCACATCAAACAACCGGAACAGCGCAAAGCCCGCCACCACCCACTCCCAACCGGCTGGCGCGGCGATCATGGTGACGCCAAAACCGATCACCTCGTCCCAGACGATGGCGCCGTGATCCGGCATACCGATGGCATCGGTGGCGCTCTGGCAGATACGAATACCGACCACAAAACCCACCACCAGCAAGGCGATAAACCAACAGGTCGGCAGCCCGCTCACCAGCAGATAGAGCGGAATGGCCGCCAGGGTGCCCATGGTGCCCGGCGCCTTGGGACTGAGACCGGAACCAAATCCCACCGCCAAAAAATGAAGCGGATTTTTCAGTTCCAGTCGTGTCAGCTCGGGCTTTATCCTGAACAAACTCATGCGAAGTGATCCCACCCTTTCAGTTGCAGCTCGACCGCTTGGTCGCCACGCAGGTAGTCGATGCCCGGTTCGCCCGCCACGATGCGGCCGATGCGGCTGAACTTGACCCCGCTGTGGGCCAACGCCGTATCGAGCGCGCCGCGGTGCTCCTCCGGTACGGTAAAGCAGAGCTCGTAGTCATCGCCACCGGCCAGCGCCAGTTGCCACGCCTCCTGCTCGCTCACCGCGTCCTGCAGCACCGGCGAGAGCGGCAGCAGATCGAGATCGATCTGGGCCCGTACGCCGGAGGCCTTGAGGATATGGCCGAGATCCGATGCCAGCCCGTCGGAGAGATCCAGCGCACTGCCCGCCAGCCCGCGCAGCGCCTGACCGGCCAGAATGCGGGGATGGGGGTGGTCGAGCCGTGGCAGCACGGCAGCCAGCTGGTTCTCGTTGAGGGTGCGTTTGCCCAGCAGGTGAGAGAGCGCCAGCGCGGCATCCCCCAGAGTGCCAGTCACATAGATGCCGTCACCGGCTTTGGCACCGCTGCGCATCAAGGCGCGCCCGGCAGGCACCGATCCCTTCACCGAGATGGTGATGGAGAGCGGCCCGCGGGTCATGTCTCCGCCCACCAGCGCCACATTGTAGTACTCGGCCAGCTCCAGAAACCCTTCGGCAAACCCGGCAACCCAACCTTCGTTGATGGCAGGCAGAGTCAGCGCCAGCGACACCCAGCGCGGCTCGGCCCCCATGGCGGCGAGATCGGAGAGATTGACCGCCAGCGCCTTGTAGCCGAGATCCACCGGATCCATGTCGGGAAAGAAGTGTACGCCGCTCACCAGAGTGTCGGTGCTCACCGCCAGTTGGGTATCGGGGGGCAGGGTCAGCAGGGCACAGTCATCTCCAGGGCCCATCACCACGTCCTTGCGGGCGTGGGGGACCTTGAAGTACTTATCAATCAGCTCAAATTCACCCATACAGTAAAAAGCCAGCAATAAGCTGGCTCCTCTCTTAGATGCTGACGGACAGCAGGATCAACGCTTGTTCAGCGACTTGATCACCTTGTCCAGTACACCGTTGACAAACTTGTGGCTGTCATCGGCAGCAAAAGCTTTGGCCAGCTCGATCGCTTCGTTGATGACCACGCGCGGCGGTACATCATCACGACGGGTCAGCTCGTAGGTCGCCAGACGCAGGATCGCCTTGTCCACCATGTCCACTTCTTCCAGCGGACGGGAGAGGAAAGGTGCAAACACCTTGTCCAGCTCGCTGCAGTGGAGGGCTACCCCGAACAGCAGATCGCGGAAATAGTTCAGGTCTACACCCTTGGTGTCCTGATCGATCTTGAACTGCTCTTCGATGTCACCCACGTTAGCCTTGGTCATCTGCCACTGGTAGATGGCCTGGGTGGCGCAATGGCGGGCTTTACGGCGCTCAGACGGTTTCAATGTACTTCTCCTCGTTACACGTCCAGTTCTTTCAGGACGTTGATCATTTCGAGCGCTGCCAGTGCAGCCTCTGCACCCTTGTTACCCGCCTTGGTACCTGCACGCTCGATGGCTTGTTCAATGTTTTCAGTGGTCAGCACACCGAAGGCAACGGGAATTTCATATTCCATCATTACCTGGGCCATGCCCTTGCTGTTCTCGTTTGCCACCAGGTCGAAGTGGTAGGTGCCGCCACGGATGACAGTACCGACCGCCACGATGGCATCGTATTGACCACTCTTGGCCAGCTTCTTGATGACCAATGGCATTTCAACCGCGCCCGGCACTTTTACCAGTGTCAGGTTGCTGTCCTGCACTTGACCTTGACGCTTCAGTACGTCCACCGCGCCGTTCACCAGACTGTCGTTGATGAAGCTGTTGAAACGGGCAACAACAATAGCAACGCGCGCCTCAGGAGCGGCGATATTTCCTTCGATAACCTTCATTGGAAATCCTGTATCTGTGCAATCAAAAGGGCCGGAGTCAAAAGTGCGCACATTCTAGCACAACAGACCCACGACAAAAACCATGGCCGCAATAGACGGCCATGATCGCGATTTAACCAGTCCGGCGCACTTGCTCGCCGGTAAATTCCACGACTTCCAGACCGAAACCGCCCGGAAGGAGATGGTACTGCTCTGGTAGAACTTTACTCGCCGATGTACTCAACCACTTCCAGACCGAAACCACCGAGGGCATGGTACTTCTTCGGCGAGCTCAGCAGGCGCATCTTGCTTACACCAAGGGCCTTGAGGATCTGGGAACCCACACCAACCCGGCGCGAGGTGCCCTGCCACTTGGCCCCTTCCGGTGCCAGTCCCTTGTCGGCGGCTTCAAAACCCTTGACCCGGGCCAGCAGCTCGGCGCCGTGGGATTCAGCCCCCAAAATCACCAACACCCCGCCTTCGTCAGCGATGCGGGCCATGGATTTGGGCAGCGGCCAGCTGCGGGCGGCGTGGCGGTCGGTCAGCAGCAGATCGCTCAGCACATCGTGCAGATGGACCCGCACCAGTGTCGGCTGATCGGCCTGTACCTCACCCTTTTTCAGGGCGAAGTGAACCTGATTGTCGATGGTGTCGCGGAAGGTGATGAGGTCGAACTCGCCAAACTCGGTAGGCAGCTTGCACTCGGCCACTTTCTCGACCGTGGTCTCGTGCTGGTTGCGGTACTCGATAAGGTCGGCGATGGTGCCGAGCTTGATGCCGTGCTGCTCGGCGAAGATCTCCAAATCCGGACGGCGCGCCATGGTGCCATCTTCATTGAGGATCTCGACGATGACGGAGGCCGCCTCGTAACCGGCCAGACGGGCCAGATCGCAGCCTGCTTCGGTGTGACCGGCACGGGTCAGCACGCCACCATCCTGCGCCATCAGCGGGAAGATGTGACCCGGCTGCACCAGATCGGCCGCCTTGGCATTGGGCGCCACTGCCGCTTGCACTGTCACCGCGCGATCGGCGGCGGAGATACCGGTAGTCACCCCTTCGGCCGCTTCGATGGTCACGGTAAAGGCGGTGGAGAACTGGGCATTGTTGCGATCAACCATCAGCGGCAGCGCCAGCTGCTTGCAGCGATCCCGGGTCAGCGTCAGGCAGATGAGGCCACGGCCGTAGCGGGCCATGAAGTTGATATCCTCCGGACGGACACAGGAGGCGGCCATGATGAGGTCCCCTTCGTTCTCCCTGTCTTCGTCATCCATCAGGATCACCATCTTGCCAGCCTTGATGTCGGCAATGATTTCCTGGGTTGTGCTCAGCGCCATGGGCTACTCCATCTGTCTATTTGGGGATTGAGCCCGCAGGCTCAACGGGAATGCGAGATATGCTGCTCTAGATTGGGGCGCATGGCCCCATTTCAATCGGAGCGGGATCACAGAAAATCGTTTTGGTCGGGGCGAGCACCCCGACCATCAGAGAAAACCTGCCTTGGCCAGCTTGTCCAGAGTCAGGGTGGAGGCGCAGCTCTCCTGACTCTTGCCCATCATCAGGCGCTCCAGATAACGGGCGATCTGATCGACCTCGAGGTTGACCTTGTGACCCGGCTTCCAGCTGGCAATAGTGGTCTCCTGCGCGGTGTGGGGCACGATCGTCAGGCGGAACAGATCGCCCTGCACGGCGTTGACGGTGAGGCTGATGCCATCCACCGCAATGGAGCCTTTCTCGGCGATGTAGCGGGAGAGTTCCCCCGGCGCCTTGATCCAGTACTCGATGGCGCGGCCGCTGCTGGAGACGCTTTTCACCTCCCCTACCCCGTCTACATGGCCGGAGACCAGATGGCCGCCGAGGCGGGAGGTGGGCATCAGCGCCTTCTCGAGGTTGACCCGATCGCCCACCCTAGCGGCGGCAAAGCCGGTGCGCGACAGGGTTTCCAGCGACACATCGGCGGTATAGCTCTTGTCGCCCAGCGCCACCACGGTGAGGCAGACGCCGTTGGTAGCGATGGAGTCGCCCAGTTTGACGTCACTGAAG
The DNA here is from genome assembly GCF_003061465.1 of Aeromonas sp. HMWF017. Lineage (NCBI taxonomy): Bacteria > Pseudomonadati > Pseudomonadota > Gammaproteobacteria > Aeromonadales > Aeromonadaceae > Aeromonas > Aeromonas sp. HMWF017. The sequence continues at coordinate 25,112 of NZ_QAJD01000112.1, read as the reverse complement.
TCGAGATGCGGTGCATGGACGGTGAGGGCCATGTCATCGCCCTGACGGCGCAGCTCGGCCAGGGTTCCCACCGCTTCGATAATTCCGGTAAACATGCAGATCACCTTGCTGATGACGGGGGCTGATTATGCCCCCTTGAACATTGATAAATCAGGCTATTTTGGCGGTAATGCGAATATCCGGCCCCACCATGCGCACATCCTTGATGGCGAGCTTGGGGGCCTGGAACAGCCGGGTCAGGCCCGGCAGATGGAACAGGCCGCGCCCTTCGTCACCCATCAGTTTGGGTGCCTGATAGAGCACCAGCTCATCCACCAGCCCCTTCTCCAGCAGAGCGCCGCAGAGCCGCGGGCCCGCCTCGACCAGCACCGAGTTGACGTTCTGCTTGGCCAGCAGCATGAAGAGGCTAACCAGATCCAGCTTGCCATCCAGCAGCGGCAGCTCCAACTGCTGCACCCACTCGGGCCACTCGCCGGACGCCTTGTGCCGAGCCAGCAGCACCGGGCTCTCGCTCTGGAATAGCGGCAGATCTGGGGTCAGGCGGTTTTGCGAATCGACAATGACCCGCAGCGGCTGGCGCAGGGTCTCTTTGGGATAGCTCGCCTTGACCGAGGAGGGCAGCTCGTCCCAGCGCACGGTCAGGGAAGCGCCATCGGCCAGCACGGTTTCGGAGCTGGAGAGCACCGCATCGTGGCGGGCCCGCAGTCGCTGCACGTCGCGACGCGCATCGGGGGAGGTGATCCACTGGCTCTCGCCGCTCGCCATGGCGGTGCGGCCATCGAGGCTGGCCCCCAGCTTGACGGTCACCCGCGGGAAGGCGGTACGCATCCGCTTGAAAAAGCCCAGGTTGAGCGCTTCAGCTTCGCTCGCCAGCAGGCCGAAATCTGTCTTGATGCCCGCTTCGGAGAGCATCCGCAGGCCACGCCCACCCACCTGGGGATTGGGATCGACCATGGCCGCCACCACCCGGGCCACGCCAGCATTGATCAGCGCCTCGGCGCAGGGGGGAGTACGACCGTGATGGGAGCAGGGTTCGAGGGTCACATAGGCGGTGGCGCCACGGGCGTTGTCACCGGCGGCGCGCAGGGCGTAGACCTCGGCATGGGGCTCGCCCGCCTTCTGGTGCCACCCTTCGCCCACCACCACGCCATCTTTGACCAGCACGGCACCGACGCAGGGGTTGGGGGCCGTGGTGTAGCGGCCGCGGCGGGCCAGTTCGAGGGCCCGACTCATCCATTGGTAATCATCTTGACTAAACATTCGGGCTCCTTTGACAACACATCTCGGCTTTACGCAGTATCGTAGGTTCGATTAGCGCAGTGTAATCGGACGCGGCAACATGGGTAAGAATGGCGGTTTACTTCTCCAGCTTGGCGATCTCTTCGCCGAACTCGCGAATATCTTCGAAGCTGCGATAGACGGAGGCAAAGCGGATATAGGCCACCTTGTCCAGACTCTTGAGCTCATCCATCACCAGATTGCCCACCAGCTCGGAGGCGACTTCGCGCTCGCCGGTGGCACGCAGGCGGGATTTGATATGGTTGACCGCTTTTTCGATGGCCTCCATGCTCACCGGCCGCTTCTCCAGCGCCCGTAGGATGCCAGCGCGCAGCTTGTCTTCGTTGAACGGCTCGCGGGAGCCGTTGGACTTGATGACGCGGGGCATCACCAGCTCGGCCATCTCGAAGGTGGTAAAACGCTCGTGACAGAGCAGACACTCACGACGGCGGCGCACCTGATGGCCTTCTGCCACCAGACGGGAATCGATCACCTTGGTATCAACCGCACTACAGAATGGGCAATGCATCGGACCTCCGGCGTTAATGGAACAGGGACCGGCCTGACGGGCCAGGATCTAGGTCGGCCAGTGTAGCACGGCCATCCAAAACCGGTAAAAGCCAGAAAAAACAATGCCACCCGAGGGTGGCATTGGTCTCAAACCGAACGGTCTGACTTATCAGCCATAAACCGGGAAGCGGCGGCAGATATCCAGCACCTTCTCGCGTACGGTGGCCAGCACGGCATCGTTGTCGTGGTTGTCCAGTACGTCGCAGATCCAGTGGGTCAGCTCGATGGACTCGGCTTCCTTGAAACCACGGCGGGTGATGGCCGGGGTACCGATACGCACACCGGAGGTGACGAACGGGGAGCGCGGGTCGTTGGGCACGGAGTTCTTGTTGACGGTGATGTTGGCTTTGCCCAGTGCAGCGTCAGCATCCTTACCGGTCAGCTCGCGGCCGATCAGGTCAACCAGCATCAGATGGTTGTCGGTACCGCCGGAGACGATCTTGTAACCGCGCTCGATGAAGGTAGCTGCCATCGCCTTGGCGTTTTTCACGACCTGAGCCTGATAGGTCTTGAACTCCGGTTCCAGCGCCTCTTTGAAGGCAACGGCTTTACCGGCGATGACGTGCATCAGCGGGCCACCCTGACCACCCGGGAAGACGGCGGAGTTGAGCTTCTTGTAGAGCTCCTCGTCGTCAGCGGCGGAGAGGATCAGACCACCGCGCGGGCCGGCCAGAGTCTTGTGGGTGGTGGAGGTGACCACGTGAGCGTGGGGAACCGGGTTCGGGTAGACGCCAGCGGCAATCAGACCAGCCACGTGAGCCATGTCGACGAACAGGTAGGCACCGACCTTGTCGGCGATTTCGCGCATGCGGGCCCAGTCAACGATGCCGGAGTAGGCGGAGAAGCCACCGATCATCATCTTCGGCTTGTGCTCGACAGCCTGACGTTCCATGTCGTCGTAGTCGATCTTGCCGGACTCATCGATACCGTAAGGCACGATGTTGTAAAGCTTGCCGGAGAAGTTGACCGGAGAGCCGTGGGTCAGGTGACCGCCGTGGGCCAGGTTCATGCCCAGTACGGTGTCGCCCGGCTGCAGCAGAGCCATGTAAACGGCGCTGTTGGCCTGGGAGCCGGAGTGCGGCTGCACGTTGGCATAAGTGGCACCGAACAGCTCTTTGGCGCGCTCAATGGCCAGGGTTTCGACCACATCCACATACTCGCAACCACCATAGTAACGCTTGGAGGGGTAACCTTCGGCGTACTTGTTGGTCAGCTGGGAGCCCTGGGCTTCCATGACACGGGGGCTGGTGTAGTTCTCAGACGCAATCAGCTCGATATGCTCTTCCTGACGACGGGTTTCGTCTGTGATGGCCTGCCACAATTGCGGATCATAATTGGCGATGGTCATGTCACGTTTCAACATCCGTTTCTCTCCTGAAAATCGTTTGCGCGTTAGGTGAAGTGGGCGCGGGCATTGTAACGTGAGCTGGATCAAAGAGACAGTCCAACCACCTAAAAAAATGTTGAATTTATGTTGTAAAAAACAATATTCCCTCCCCGTTCAATACCCTGGCCGCTCCGCCAAACGACACATTTTTCATCCCGCGGCGGACGGGCAAAACCCGAAGGGGATCACAACGCCCTCTTTATCCATCCTGTAACATATTCATTCGAAACAAATTTAATAATGATGGAGCTGATTGCAGCCATGCATCCGAGGGGCTGCACCTAACCGGAGGAGTTCAAGATGGACCATCTGCTGACATTCGTGATCCTGGCTGTCTTTTTTCTGTTCTACTGGGTCTACTACACCAGCCAACGCAAACATCTCCCCACCACCTCGTGGGAGCAACTCCCCACCAAAGCCGACTATCTGGCGGCCCACCCTGAATCAGTCGATGGCGACATCATCTTCTGTTATCACTGCGGCCACCACGAGTTGCTGGAGGTAGGCATGGTGCACCTGACCGATTTTCGCCGGGAATGGGTCTGTGCCAAGTGCAAGCAGGTGCTGTTTCGCGAAATAGAATAACGGCGCAGGAACTGGCCCCCTCTGAACGTTGTGCATCGCCAGCAGGGCTCAGGGCTGCGCATCCCTGTTGGCCGCCAACCACTGCTGCAACCCGCTCACCGCCGCGTCAAATTGCGCCCCGATTGCCGCAGGCTCACCGCATCCCACCTCAAGAGCCGCACAGTGGCTGGCAAATTCGGTCAACCCCAGCGCCAGCGCACTCCCCTTGAGCTTGTGCGCCAGCTGACGTTGCTCACTCCCCTCACCCTGAGCCAACTTATCTACCAACACCCGCCCTTGCGACTCAAACAGCGCGACCAGCTGGCGGATCCGCGCCATGCCGAGCAGGGGCAGATCGGCATCCAGCACCGGATTGGCCCACTCGGGCTGTTTAGTTGGGGGCAGGGCTGCAGATAATTGCACCTGTGGCTCGATAGCGGCGCCCTCTTGCCGAAACAGCTGATCGATGGCGTTCGCCAGCACCGCCAGCCGCACCGGCTTGCCGACAAAATCGACAAACCCGGCGGCAAGGCAGTGGCGGATATCCTCCGGATACATCTGGGCCGAGATGGCGATGGCGGGTAGCGGCCGCTCATGCACCTCCTCACTGATAGCGGCCAGATCCTCGCGCAGGGTCATCCCGTCCATGTCGGGCAAATTGATATCGAGCAACGCCAGCTCGAAGGGGCGCTCGGTCACCAGCGCCAACGCACTGCGACCATCCTCCGCCAGGGTGACGCGATGGCCGAGGCGGGACAGCATGCCTTGCGCCACCAGCCGGTTGATCTCGTTATCCTCCACCAGCAGGATTTCACGGGACTGGCCAAGGTGCAGCGGTTGCGCCTCGGCAGGCAGCTGGGCACTCGAGCGCTGCAACGGCAAACTGAAGTTGAATTCACACCCCTTGCCCGGTTCGCTGGCAAGGATAAGCTCGCCCCCCATGGCGGCCACCAGCTTGCGACTGATCGCCAGTCCCAGCCCGGTGCCGCCCTGATGGCCTATATCACGCTTGCGCTGGCGAAACGCCTCGAACACCGCCTCCTGCTCATCGGCCGGAATGCCGGGGCCGGTATCGCGAACCACGAAGCGGATGCAGGGCTCGGCACAAGGGCCCTGACAGACAAGGGGTGCCACCGTCAGGGTAATCTGGCCACGGGCGGTAAACTTGACCGCATTGCCAAGTAAATTGCCGAGCACCTGGCGCAGCTTGCCCAGATCCCCCTCGACCACAGGCGCCAGCTCGGGCGCATACTCCAGTGCCAGGGTGACCCCCTTGGCCTCTGCCTTTAGCCGGAACAACGCGATGAGCTCATCCACCAGCAGGAATAGGGGGAAGGGCTCGCGGCGCGCCTCCACATGGCCTGCCTCTATCTTGGAGTAGTCGAGAATGTCGTTGAGGATCTCCAGCAGGGATTCGCCGCTGTGCTCGATGGCGGCCAGATAGCGCTGCTGGGTATCGCTGAGATGGGTATCTTCCAGCAGTGTCAGCCCCCCCAGAATGCCGTTCATGGGGGTGCGGATCTCGTGGCTCATGGTGGCGAGAAACACCGACTTGGCGCGGTTGGCCTGTTCGGCCTCGGCGCGGGCCTGCCGCTGCTTCTCCACCTCCTCATTGAGCCGTTCGTTAGCGTGGCTGAGCTGGCCGGTGCGCTCCTCGACCCGCGACTCAAGCTCGCGCTGATAGCGGCCCAGCTCCACCGCATTGTCACGAAACACCTGCAGGGCCCGCCCCAGCTCCGCCAGCTCATCGCGGCCCGTCCCGGCGATCGGCTCAAGGGGAGCCAGATCCCCGCGTGCCAACCGGCTCATCCCCGCCACCGCCCGTTGCAGCGGCCAGACGATCCGGCCATAGACCATGCGCCACATCAGCAGCATCAGCAGTAGCAGGGTGAGCAGGCCAATGCCCATCAACGCCTGCTCCAGCAGCCTGAGGCGCTGACTTAGCGCCTGCTGGCTCTGCCCCAGCGAATCGCGAGCACGGCTGACCAGCTCACCGACCTGCTGGTTGAGGCTGCTCATCAAGGCTTCGTTGGCATTGGCCAGCACCCGCAGCGCCTCCCCCTTGCCGAGCCAGTCGCTGCGCAGTTGCACCAGCTTGTCACTCTGCGCCAGCACGGTCAGCGCCTGCTCCACCGCCTGCCGACGAGCCGGATCGGTCACCGCCCCGGCCCGCAGTTGCAAGATGGCCAGCTCCCGTTGCCCATCGTGCAGCAGTGTTTGCAGTTGCTCCTGCCGTTCGCTGCGCCACATCTCCTCGATACGCTGCTGCTGCATCAGGGTGCGATGACGCAGCTCGGTCATCTGCTCCAGCCAGTCGAGATCCTGCTCCAGCAAACGATCCAGCGTCCGGGCCGCCTGCGCACCTTGCTGTTGGTAGAGGGAACCCAATCCCGCCACCATCACGGTTTCGGCGTTCTCCATCTGGCTGCGCGCCAGCTCGGCGATCTGCCCGGCCGCCGCCACCAGACGGGCCCGCTGCGCCTCCCCCTGCGTCATCAGGGTCAGGCGCTCTCCCACCAGCCAGCCCTGCTGACCCAGATTGCCGATGATGCTCTGACTGAGCTGATCGAGGCTTGTTGAACCCTGCCCACGGCCGAGTTGCGCCAGCACCTGTTGCAGCTGTTGTCCCTGCAGAGTGAGCAAGCGCCCCTGATGCTCCCGCTCCTGCTCGCTGGTTGCGGTGGCCAGCAGCCGTGACGCGCTCTGGATCTCGCCGCTGAGGCGAGAGAGCGTGCGGGCCAGCTCCTGGTCGGCCAACGTCTGCTGCACCCCTTGCTCCAGCTGGCGCAGATGGCTAAGCCCCACCCAGCCCAGCAGGGAGGCACTCAGGGTCAGCAACGCCATCAGGGAGAAGGCCAGCAGCAACTTGCCACCCAGGCCGGAAAAGATTCTCACGGGAAGTCCCTTGGTTGTGGTCGGCTTTGACCGGATAATATGGCCCAACACTTTAACAAAACCCCTGACCATGCGAAGCGTCTATCTCTCTCCGTTGTTGCTGATCTGGTTGCTAATGCTTCCCCGCGCCGCCCTCGCCTTTACGGTCGATCTCTGGCCCGGCGGCGAATTCAGCGGCCAACCGGTGCGCCAGCAGTGGCAGGAACCCGCCGCCGCAACCAAACCGCTGACCCTCTGTGCCCTCTACCCCCATCTGCGCGACGCCTACTGGCTTTCGGTCAATCAGGGCATGGTGGACGAGGCGAAGCGGCTGGGAGTCAAGTTGCAGATCCACGAAGCGGGGGGTTACGGCGCCCTCGCCGAGCAGCGCCAGCAGTTGCAGCGCTGCGTGCAGGAAGGGAGCGACGCTACCTTGCTCGGCGCGGTGAGCTATCAGGGCTTGCGCGAGGCGATCAAGGTCACGCCGCTGCCGGTCTTTGGTCTGGTCAACGATCTGCCCAACGGTCTGGTGCAGGCCAAGGTGGGGGTCTCCTGGTACCAGATGGGCTGGCAGATTGGCCACTGGCTGGCGCAGCGTCACCCCGCCGGCAGCAAGCCGGTCTCGGTCGCCCTCTTCCCCGGCCCGCAAGCAAGCGGCGGCAACAACTTTGTCGAACCGGGCTTTGCCGACGCCATCAAGGGGAGCGCCATCAAGCTGGTCACCACAGAGCGCGGCGACAACAGCCGGGAAATCCAACGCACGCTGGTGCAGCAGACGCTGGCCCGCTATCCCGACCTCGACTATCTGGTGGGGGGCGCCATCGCCGCCGAAGTGGCGGTCAACGAGCTGGCGCAGCGCCATCTCGACAGGCCCTGGGTGCTGAGCACCTACTTCAGCCACGGGGTACAGCGGGGCCTGCGCCGGGGCAAGATCCTCGCCGCCAACAGCGATCAGATGCGGCTGCAGGGGCGCCTTGCGGTCGCTCAGGCGGTCTGCCTGCTGCAACACCCTGATGCCAATGCCGAGCAGTGCCCGCGGGTGATGGGGCCACCCATTCTGACGCTGTCTGCGCCACTGGCCGACCCCGCAGATTCCCTCTCGGATGGCGCTTTTCGTCCCGTCTATCGGGTCGAATAGCCGTTCCAAATCCGATCAGCACACTCAAGGAGAAGAGATGAAAGAGTTACATGCCAGCTGCCTGTGCGGCGCCGTCGCCCTGACCCTGCCGGATCAGTTCGACTATATGGGGAACTGCCACTGCAGCGAATGCCGCAAGTTTTCAGGGGGAGATTACGCTTCGGTCGGCGGACTGGATGGCAACAAGGTCACCATAGTGAAAGGGGAAGAGGCCATCGGCCGCTACCGCAAATCGGCAGAGACCACCCTGGCCTTCTGTGGTCACTGCGGCTCCAGCCTGTTCAGCCAGAAGAGCAGCAGCGGCAAGATCAACCTGCGCCTCGGGGTACTGGACGATGTGCCGAGCCAGCGACCCGCGTTTCACATCTTCGTCGGCTCCAAGGCGCCCTGGCACCAGATTGGCGACGACTGCCCGCAATTTGATACCCGCCCGTCGGTCTGATCCTCGCGCCTTACACAGGCCAAGGCCATCACGCCTGATTCAGGAGGCTATCTCACCGGCAAACAGATAGCCTTCACCATGGACGGTGACAAACAGCTGGGGATCCCGCGGATCCGGCTCCATCTTGCCGCGCAGCCGCCGGATCAACACGTCTATGGTGCGATCGCTCGGGCCATCGCCGCGATGGCTGATGAGGGTCAGGATCCGCTCCCGACTGAGCACCCGCCCGGCATGGGCGACAAAAGCCACCAGCACTTCATATTCGGCCTTGGTCAGGCGCACCGGCACTCCGTCCTTGCTGAGCTGGCGGCGGGGGATGTCAAAACGCCAAGGGCCGAAGCGCACCGCATCATCAGCCACCGCAGGCTCGCTCGGCGCGGCGGCCGCCAGCGAGATCCGCCACAGCAGATTCTTGACTCGCACCAGCAACTCCCGCAGCTCGAACGGCTTGGTGACATAGTCATCGGCTCCCATCTCGAGGCCGACTATCCGGTCTACCGCATCACTGCGGCCGGTGACCAGAATGATCCCCACCGTGCTGCGCGCCCGCAGTTCACGGGTCAGCAGCAAACCATCTTCCCCCGGCAGGTTGATATCCAGCATCACCAGATCGACCGTTTGTTCCGCCAGCACGGCGCGCATCTCCTGGCCGTTTTCGACCGCCGTCACCCGATAGCCCTCCCGCTCGAAATAGCCGGTCAGCTTCTCGCGGGTAACCGCATCATCTTCAACAACCAGAATGTGGTAGCTCATGGGCAGGGTTCACGATGGTCGACAAGGGAGGGTTATTCTATTCACATTTTGTCATAAATACCCCTATTTCATTAATTTGTGGCGGCAGCCCTGTTCACAACGCCTCCCTATCATGGCTCCCATCAAAAAAGTGATGTGAGAGAGCATGATGAAAAAACTGTGGCACTTCCTGCGCACCCCCAGCCGTCGCTGGTCGGTACTGGCGCTGCTTCTGGTGGGCGTCGGCGTCACCCTCGCGGGCACCGTCGGCCTGCACTACGGCTTTGAGAAAACCAGCAGCCTCGAATTCTGTATCTCCTGCCACTCCATGAAAGACACCGTCTATCCGGAGTACAAGGAGTCCATCCACTTCAAAAATGCCTCAGGGGTACAGGCGGTCTGTACCGACTGTCACCAGCCGAAGGACTTTGTCGGCAAGGTGGCCCGCAAGATGGAGGCGGCCAACGACCTCTATCAGGAGTACATAGGCCACAGCATCGACACCCAGGAGAAGTTCGAGGACCGGCGCCTGCATCTGGCCGAGAAGGTGTGGGCACGGATGAGCAGCCAGAACTCCAAGACCTGCAAGTCCTGCCACAGCTACGACAACATGGATCACGCCAAGCAGTCCCCGGCGGCCGCGCTGGCGATGAAAGACGCGGCGGCGAAGAACATGAACTGCATCGAGTGCCACAAGGGCATCGCCCACGAACTGCCCAACATGGCGGGCGGCTTCCGGGCCACTTACGCCACCCTGGTTAACGACGCGCAAGAGGCGCCAGCCGCCAAGACCCTCTACAACCTGGGTGAAAAAGATCTCTATGCCAGCGAACAGAGCACCGACCCGGTCGGCAAACTGCTGCCTGCCTCCCGTATCGACGTCGTAGACCGCAGCGGCGATCGCCTCAAGGTGACCATCGAAGGGTGGCGTGAGAGCGACGGCAAGGGCCGGGTACTGAGCGAATACATGGGCAAGCGGGTCTTCGTCGCCACCATCCGTGACGAACTGAAAGCGAGCGAGAAAGTGCTCAAGCAGGAGACCGACAGCGCCACCCATATCAAGTGGGAGCAGGTTCAGGTGCAGGCCTGGGTCGATGGCAAGGGCTTTGAGTCCTCGCTCAAACCGATCTGGGATTACGCTGGCGAGATGTACAAATCCACCTGCAACTCCTGCCACGGCGCGCCGGATCCCGCTCACTTCACTGCCAACGGCTGGATCTCGGGGCTCAAGGCGATGTCTGCCTACTATCGCCTGAGCAAGGAAGAGGAGCGCACCCTGCTCAAATACCTGCAAAACCATGCCGCCGATACCGGTGGTCAGGGCAGCCACTAAGTCCGGATTCGAAAGAGGAATAACAAGATGATCAATATTTCCCGTCGTGGTTTTCTGGGTGGCTTGCTGGCCAGCGGTGCCTCTGCCCTGATCGGCCCCTCCCTGCTCGGTCGCGCCGTGATGGCCGCCGAGTCCGGCGAAAAACTGGTGCAATCCGGTTCCCACTGGGGCGCCTTCCGCGCCCGGGTGGTCGATGGCCGCTGGGTCGAGACCCTGCCGTTCGAGCATGACAAGCACCCCACCGACATGCTCAAGGCCTTGAGTGAGGTGGTCTACAACCCCTCCCGCATCCGCTACCCCATGGTGCGACTGGACTGGCTGCGCAAGGGCCACCAGTCCGACACCAGCGAACGCGGCCAGAACCGCTTCGTGCGGGTCACCTGGTCCCAGGCGCTGGACTTCTTCTATCACGAGCTGGAGCGGGTGCAGAAGACCTATGGCCCGAGCGCCCTCTATGCCGGTCACTCCGGCTGGCAGTCGGTGGGCAAGCTGCACTCCGCTGGTGCCATGCTGGGGCGCGCCATGAACCTGCACGGCACCTATCTGGCCAAGGCCGGTGACTACTCCACCGGCGCCGCCCAGGTGATCCTTCCCCACGTGGCGGGCGCCATGGAGGTGTATGAACAGCAGACCTCCTGGCCGCTGGTGCTGGAGCACAGCAAGACCATCGTTATCTGGGGCTCCGATCCTATCAAGAACCTGCAAGTGGGCTGGCTGGTGCCGGATCACAGCGTCTACGACTACTGGGCGCAGCTGAAAGAGAAGGTGGCCAAGGGCGAGATCCGGGTGATCAGTGTCGATCCGGTCAAATCCAAGACCCAGAAGTACCTCAATTGCGATCAGGTGACCCTGAATCCGCAGACCGACGTGCCGCTGATGCTGGGCATCGCCCACACCCTCTATAGCGAGAAGCGCCACGATGAGGCGTTCCTGAAGAACTACACCACCGGCTTTGACAAGTTCCTGCCCTACCTGCTGGGCACCAGCGATGGTCAGGTGAAGGACGCCGAGTGGGCCGCCGCCATCTGTGGCGTCCCTGCCGAGACCATCCGCGAACTGGCCCGCACCATGAGCAGCGGCCGCACCCAGCTTATCGGCGGCTGGTGTGTGCAGCGCATGCACCACGGCGAGCAGTACGCCTGGATGCTGGTGGTACTGGCCTCGATGATTGGTCAGATCGGCCTGCCGGGCGGTGGTTACGGCTTTGGCTGGCACTACAACGGGGCGGGCACCATCACCTCCAGCGGCCCCATCATGTCCGGTTTCAGCTCGGTCATTCCCGGGGTCAAGCCGCTCCATGACGGCGACTGGAAGGGCTACTCAAAATTCATTCCGGTGGCCCGTTTCGTCGACTGCATCCTCAATCCGGGCAAGCAGATCGCCTTCAACGGCCAGACCATCACCTACCCCCACATGAAGATGGCGGTGTTCTGCGGCAACAACCCGTTCCACCACCAGCAGGATCGCAACAAGATGGTCGCGGCCTGGCGCAAGCTGGAAACCGTGGTCAGCATCGATCACCAGTGGACAGCCAGCTGCCGCTTCGCCGATATCGTGCTGCCCGCCACCACCACTTATGAGCGGGATGACATCGAGCAGTGGGGCTCCCACTCCAACGCGGGCATTCTGGCCATGTACAAGGTGGTTGAGCCGCTGTTCGAGGCGCGTGATGACTACGACATCTTCGCCGATCTCTGCCGTCGCTTCGGTCGCGAGGCCGAGTTCACCGGTGGCAAGAGCAAGCTGGAGTGGATCCAGAGCATCTATGACGACGCCCGCCTGCAGGGCCGCGGCATCGGCATTCGTCTGCCCCGTTTCAGCCAGTTCTGGCACGGCGAAGGCTTCGTCACCTTCCCGGCAGGCCAACCCTGGGTGCGCCACGAGTCGTTCCGTCAGGAGCCGGATCTGGAACCACTGGGTACCCCGTCCGGCCTTATCGAGATCTACTCCAAGACCATCGCTGACTACGGCTATGGGGATTGCCCGGGCCACCCGGTCTGGATCGAGCCCTACGAGCGCTCCCACGGCGGGCCGGGCAGCGCGCGTTTCCCGCTGCACCTGCAATCCTGCCACCCGGACAAGCGGCTGCACAGCCAGCTCTGCTCCTCCGACAACTACCGCGCCACCTACACGGTGCAGGGTCGCGAACCTGTCTATATGAATCCGCAGGATGCCAAATCCCGCGGCCTCAAAGACGGCGATCTGGTGCGGGTGTTCAACGGCCGCGGTCAGGTATTGGCCGGTCTGGTGGTGAGCGATGACTACGCCCCCGGCGTAGTCCGGATACAGGAAGGTGCCTGGTATGGCCCGCAAGAGGGTGGCAAAGTGGGGACGCTCTGTACCTACGGCGATCCCAACGTGCTGACCGCCGACATCGGCTCCTCCAGCCTGGCGCAGGCCACCACGGCCCATACCGCGCTGGTGGAGATCGAGAAGTTCCGCGGGCAGGCACCGGCAGTCACTGCCTTCGGCGCGCCGGAATCGGCAAAGGGCATCGACCCCATGTTCCCGGCACTCTGACCCCGGGGGGGACGAAAGCGCCCCCTTGAGTTTCCTTTATTTTTAAAGTCGTTAGAATCGGGAGCCATCAAGGCTCCCGATTGCCATCCACGGAGGAAAAATGCAGGAATTTATGGCTACCAGCGAACGCCGGGCCGAACTCTACTGGTGGTTCTCCACCCTGTTCGCCGCCGAACTCAGTGATGAGCAGATCGCCGAATATGACACCTATGATGTGCGAAGCTTCCTGAAAAGCCTCTCCACCCTGGATCCGATGCGCGAAGCCGTGGCCGAGCTCAACGAGGCCATCGCTCGCCTGCTGGTGCGCCCGGATCGCCAACTGGAACTCGCCGCCGACTTCGCCGGGCTGTTTCTGGTGGATCCCAAGCAGGGCGCCCTGCCCTACGAATCGCTCTACCGTGGCGATGCCAAGCTGCTGATGCAGGCCCCGATGGCCGAGATGCAGGCTCGCCTCGAGCGCCTCGGCATCAATGTCAGCGATAAATACAAAGAGCCTGCCGACCATCTGGCCATCGAGCTGGATCTGATGGGCAATCTCATCATCCGCGCGGCGGAAGCAAAGAGCGCGGCCGAGCGGGAACGCTGGCTCGACGAGCAGGAAGCGCTGCTGCACGGCCATCTGCTGGGCTGGTTTGACAAGTTCGAAAGCACCTGTCGCGCCGCCGACCGGTTTGGCTTCTACGGCGCCAGTGCCCGTCTACTGGGGGTCTTCCTCAAGATGGATGCCAACTACCTCTCTCTGGTCAAACCGGCACCGTCCGCCGACTGAGGCCGCGATGAAGACAGCCCTGCTTCTGATTGCATGCTGGCTGCTGGCCCTGATCCCGCTAGATCAGGGCATTACTCCCCTGATCGCGCTGCTGTTCAACCCGGATCGCGAGCTCTACGGCACCGCCCAGCTCACCGGCTTTGCCGGCATCCTGCTCACCCTCTACCTTGCCAATCTCGGCGTCGAGGTGGTGTTGCGCCGCCGCTTCCAGATCGCCGGTATGCTGGCGCTACTGGCCGCCTGGATCGACTTCATCAACAGCAGTGGCTGCGAGTCGCACTTCCTGCTGCTCTATCTGCTTGCCCTCCCCTTCCATCTGATCGGCTGGCTGGTATTTGTGCGTGGTATTCAGGCGTTTGGTCGCCAGAAGGGATAACCACTCGCCCCCTTTTTCCATCCTTTTATCAGGTTTTCTGCCAATTCTTGCCGTCAAAACAACCAGATAACTCCGCTTGACTCCCGGCCAAACAGTTCGTGCCATACTGACAACTGATGCAAGTGACAAAACAATCAATGCCGAGGTCATCATGGATGGGAAGCTCTTCAACGCCGACACCGAGGCAATGTTGACCCAGCTGTCAGATCACACCGTCCTAGAACAGCTGATGGATAATGCCCCTCTGGGCATCGGCGTCTTTGACTGCGAATTTCGCTACCGTAAAGTCAATCAGGTGCTGGCCGACATCAATGGCAAGAGCATCGAGGAGCATCAGGGCAAGCACCTCAGAGAGGTGGTTCCCAAGCTGGCACCGACGCTGGAGCCCATGTTTCAGCAGATCATGCGAAGCGGCATGCCCTACGTGGATATCGCCATCACGGGCCAAACCGCGGCGTACGACAGCAGCTCCCGCCGCTTTCAGGCCACCTACAGCCCGATGCGTGATGAGAAAGGGGAGCTGAACGGCATCCTCGCCATTGTGCGGGACATCACCGAGCAGTACGAAACCGAACAACGGCTGCAACTGGCAATGCGAGCGGCCCAAATCGGGGTGTGGGAGTGGCACGTAGCGGAAGACAGATTGCTGTTCGACGGCCAGATTGAGCCGCTGCTGGGCATCGAGGCCAACCAGTTCCACGGCGGGCTGCAAGCGTTCGTCGACTGTTTTGAACCGGAATCCGGCAGCCAGCTCAAGGCCGCCCTGCAAAGTCATGACCCCATCCATCTCACCCTGAGCTACCTTACCGCACTCAACGAGCGCCACTGGGTCGATATTCATGCCGACCATGTCCCCGCCACCGAGTCGGTCGGCCACCGGGTCATGGGGGTCATTCACAATGCCACCGCCCGCCGCCGTCAGGAGGAGCGGCTCCATCAAGCCAACGTGGTATTCGATACCACGGCCGAGGGGATCATCATCCTCGACAGCGAACACCATATTCTGTCGGTCAACCCGGCCTTCACCATGCTGACCCAATACAATGCCGAGGAGGTGATAGGCCGCACCCCGGATATCATCATGCATCCCAGGCGCTACACCGACCTCGACTATCCCTGGTATCACCTGCGCCCCGGCAACAACGCCTGGCATGGCGAGATGGTTTGTCTGCGCAAGGATGGCAGCTACTTCTCCTCCTGGCAGCAGATCAGCGCTGTCTATGACAACTTCAACAACACCACTCACTATGTGATCGCCCTCTCCGACATCAGCGCGATTCGCAAGGTGGAGGCCGAGCTGAACCACCTTGCCTATCATGATCCCCTGACCGAGCTGGGCAATCGCCATCTGTTGCAGGAGCGGCTGGCCCTTGAGCTGAAAACCGCGCAGCTCAATCGCAAACGGTTGGGGCTGCTCTTTATCGATCTGGATGGCTTCAAGCTGATCAACGACAGCCTGGGCCACGGAGTTGGCGATGAGCTGCTCAAGCGGCTGGCAGAGCGGATCCGCGGCTGCCTGCAGCACAACGATCTGGCGACCCGCCTCGGGGGAGACGAGTTTCTGGTGCTGATCCCCTATCTGGAAGAGCCCGACGAGCTGGCAACCCTCGCCAATACCCTGCTAACCGTGTTGCGTGAACCAGTTGAGCTGGCTCATGAGCTGGTGGCAATCTCGGCAAGTATCGGTATCGCTATCTATCCGGATCATGCTGACAGCCCGGAAACCCTGGTCAGCGCCGCCGACAGCGCCATGTACGAGGCGAAAAGTCAGGGGCGCAATGGATTCCAGTTCTATACCCCCTGCATGGCAGCTCGAGCCCGCGAGCGGATGCAGATTGAACAGGGTCTGCTCAAGGCCCTTGAGCTCGAACAGCTCTGCATTTTCTATCAACCCATGACCAATCTGGCCAACGGCCACCTGAGTGGACTGGAAGCCCTGCTGCGCTGGCAGCATCCCAATGAGGGGATGATAGCGCCGACCCGCTTTATTCCGGTGGCAGAGGAGTGCGGCCTGATCGAGAAAATTGGCGAGTGGGTGATGCGCAACGCCTGCGAGCAGGGACAAAACTGGCTGGCCGCCGGACTGCCGGTGCCCCGCTTGTCGGTCAATGTGTCGGTGCGGGAGATGCGCTCCCCGGGCTACGTTGAACGGGTCGCCGCTATTCTGGCCGAGACCGGATTTCCGCCAGAGCGGCTCGAGATCGAGGTGACGGAGAGCATCATCCAGCGGGTCGAACAGAGTCTGGATCTCTTTACCCGCCTGAAAAGTCTCGGCGTGCAGATTGCCATTGATGACTTTGGTACCGGCTTCTCGTCACTGAGTCTGCTCAAGACCCTGCCGATCGATCGCATCAAGATCGACCGGGCGTTTGTGCAGGCATTACCGGAAGACAAGAACAGTAGGGAGCTCTGTCGCACCATCATCAATCTGGCCGACAGTCTGGATATGGAGGTCACCGCCGAAGGTATTGAAACCAAGGCACAACACGCCTTCTTGCAATCACTCAACTGCGGCGAAGGACAGGGTTATCTGTTCAGCAAACCACTGCATGTCGAACATATGGGAGATCGCCTGCATCAACGCTACGTCTCATAGCGGCAGGCATCATCATCACCAGCCGGGAGGCATCCGCCTCCTGGCTGCCGACCGGATTACCACTCAATCTGCAAGCGGGATTCCCAACCATCATCACGATCATTGAGCATACGCGTCAACGGTGATTCGCCAGCATAACGGGGAGCTGGCTCGCTGAAGGTAAGCCTGGTACCGGGCTCTTTGGCCTGCCATGCATGACCAAGCTGATCGGCCACCCGATCCCGCAACGCGGGTGAGGCCTCCTGATGGGTGATCGCAAACTCTTTCGGAGGTTCACCAGCGGGCACTGGCGCATCAAACTGCCAGAGGGATGTACAGAGCAACAGAGAAAACATCATGACCTCCAATTAATCGACACGGCCCCCTTTTACTCAACCACCGATTAATTGTCACTCTTTGTCCTGTAACCAACTGTTGCCGCCTATCCAAAAGTCTAATTGCCCCCCGCCACCAAAGGTATAAGTTGTTAAGAAACCATTAAAAGATCTATTCAAAGGAGTGACAGATGAGCGAGAGCAAGGTCTACCCGGTCAAACCCCACATCAGCAGCAATGCACTGCTAGACAAGGGCGACTACGCCGCCATGTATCAGGCTTCCGTCGAGGATCCGGACGCCTTCTGGGGAGAGCAGGGAAAAATTCTCGACTGGATGAAACCCTATACCAAGGTCAAGAACACCTCCTACGATCCGGGCCATGTCTCCATTAAATGGTTTGAAGATGGCCAGCTCAACGTCTCGGCTAACTGTCTCGATCGCCATCTCGCCGAACGGGGTGACAAGATCGCCATCATCTGGGAAGGGGACAACCCCGCCGAAGATCGCAAACTCACCTACCGCGAACTGCACAGCGAAGTGTGCAAGTTTGCCAACGTCTTGAAAGCACAAGGGGTTCACCGCGGCGACGTGGTCTGCCTCTATATGCCCATGGTGCCGGAAGCCGCCATCGCCATGCTGGCCTGTACCCGCATCGGCGCGGTACACAGCATCGTCTTCGGCGGCTTCTCGCCGGAAGCTCTGGCCGGCCGCATCATCGACTCGGGCTCGCGCATCGTCATCACCGCCGACGAAGGGCTGCGTGGTGGCCGTCCGGTGCCGCTCAAGAAAAATGTGGATGAAGCGCTCACCAACCCGGATACCCAGGTCAACAAGGTGATCGTGCTCAAGCGCACCGGCGGCAATGTCGCCTGGCACAACCACCGCGACATCTGGTGGCATGAAGCGACCGCCGCCGTCAGCAGCGACTGCCCGCCCGAGGCGATGAACGCCGAAGATCCGCTCTTTATCCTCTATACCTCCGGCTCCACCGGCAAACCCAAGGGGGTGCTGCACACCACTGGCGGCTATCTGGTTTATGCCACCCTCACCTTCAAATATGTGTTCGACTACCACGAAGAGGATATCTACTGGTGTACCGCCGACGTGGGCTGGGTCACCGGCCACTCCTATCTGGTCTACGGGCCGCTTGCCAACGGCGCCACTACCATCATGTTCGAAGGGGTGCCCAACTACCCGGCCACCAACCGCATGAGTCAGGTGGTGGACAAGCACCAGGTCACCATCCTCTATACCGCCCCCACCGCCATCCGCGCCCTGATGGCCAAAGGCAACGAAGCGGTCACCGGCACCTCGCGCCAGAGCCTGCGCATCATGGGCTCGGTGGGTGAACCCATCAACCCGGAAGCCTGGGAGTGGTACTACCGCACCATTGGCGATGAGCGCTGCCCCATTGTCGATACCTGGTGGCAAACCGAGACCGGAGGCATCTTGATTACGCCGCTGCCCGGCGTCACCGACCTGAAACCGGGCTCGGCGACTCGTCCCTTCTTCGGGGTGCAACCGGCGCTGGTCGACAACATGGGCGAGCCGCTGGAGGGGGCCACCGAGGGCAATCTGGTGATCACTGACTCCTGGCCGGGTCAGATGCGCACCGTATTCGGCGATCACGAGCGGTTCGAGCAGACCTACTTCTCCACCTTCCCGGGCCGCTACTTCACCGGCGACGGTGCCCGTCGCGACGAGGACGGCTACTACTGGATCACCGGTCGGGTGGATGATGTACTCAACGTCTCTGGCCACCGCATGGGTACCGCCGAAATTGAATCGGCGCTGGTGGCCCATCCCAAGATCGCCGAAGCCGCGGTGGTGGGGGTTCCTCACGAGATCAAGGGTCAGGGTATCTATGCCTATGTCACCCTGATCGCCGGGGAAGAGCCGAGCCGCGAGCTGCACAAAGAGGTGAAGGAGTGGGTCCGCAAGGAGATTGGTGCCATCGCCACGCCGGACGTGATCCACTGGGCAGAGGGGCTGCCGAAGACCCGTTCCGGCAAGATCATGCGTCGCATCTTGCGCAAGATCGCCACCGGCGAGACCGACAGCCTGGGGGATATCTCCACTCTGGCGGATCCGGGCGTAGTAGACAAACTCATTCGCGAGAAGTCGGAAGCAGCCTGATCCCGCTTCGTTTGTTGCTCAACAAAGCCGGCCCTGTGCCGGCTTTGTCGTTTCTTATCTGCCAGCAAACAGCAAGGTGGCAGCGACGAAGTATCTCAGGTCGAAACGTGCAATAAATAGCCAGATGTAGAGATTAGACCAGTAAAATGCTGCTAATTTTCACGAAATCAATATAATTGCGAAATCTGTGTGCCAGGGCACACCGATTTGCGCAGAAAATGGCTAGATTTCTGGTAGTCCACAAGATAGCTGATAGATAGCAGCATTATCATCGAGGATGTACTCAATATGTCGCAAAATCACCGAATTCTCCTGCTCAACGGACCAAACCTGAATCTGCTGGGCAAACGGGAACCGGGTATCTACGGCAGCAAGACGCTTGATGAGATCGTCGCCGATCTGAAGCTTAACGCCAGCGAACTCGGTGTCACTCTGGAACATCTGCAATCCAATGCCGAACATGAGTTGGTCGGCCGCATCCATCAGGCCATGGGCCAGGTGGATTTTATCATCATCAATCCAGCCGCCTTCACCCACACCAGCGTCGCCATTCGCGATGCGCTGCTGGGTGTCGCCATCCCTTTTATCGAGGTTCACCTGTCAAACGTCCATGCCAGGGAGCCGTTCCGTCATCACTCCTATCTGTCTGATGTCGCAAAAGGGGTCATTTGTGGTCTGGGGGCCGATGGCTACCAATTCGCTTTAACCGCGGCCGTGCACCATCTGCGCGCGGCTTGATAATCACTGATCAGATAAAGAAGAAAGAGAATGCTAATGGATATCCGCAAAATCAAGAAGCTGATTGAACTGGTTGAAGAGTCCGGCATCGCCGAACTGGAGATCTCCGAAGGTGAAGAGTCCGTTCGCATCAGCCGCAACTTCTCCGGTCAGGTGACCACCGCCATGCCGCAGATGATGATGCAGCAAGCTGCTCCGGTTGCCGCACCTGCCGCCCCGGTTGCCGCGGCACCGGCCGCCGATGCAGCCCCGAGCGGTCACCTGATGCGCTCCCCGATGGTTGGCTCCTTCTACCGCTCCTCCAGCCCGGATGCCAAGCCGTTCGCGGAAGTGGGTCAGCAAGTCAATGTCGGCGACACCCTGTGCATCGTCGAAGCCATGAAAATGATGAACCAAATCGAGTCTGACAAGGCCGGTGTGATCAAAGCGATCCTGGTTGAAAATGGTCAGGCCGTCGAATTTGACGAGCCGCTGTTCATCATCGAATAAGGGAAATCGCCACCCATGTTGGACAAAGTAGTCATCGCCAACCGCGGTGAAATTGCCCTGCGGATCCTGCGCGCCTGTAAAGAGCTCGGGATCAAGACAGTGGCCGTTCACTCCACCGCCGACCGGGAGCTCAAACATGTGCTGCTGGCCGACGAATCCATCTGTATCGGCAGACCGGCCAGTACTGAATCCTACCTCAACGTCCCGGCCATCATCGCCGCCGCCGAGGTAACCGGTGCCGTGGCCATCCACCCGGGTTACGGCTTCCTCTCCGAGAACGCCGATTTCGCCGAAGTGGTCGAAAAATCCGGCTTCATCTTCATCGGCCCGCGCGCCGAGACCATTCGCCTGATGGGTGACAAGGTCTCCGCCATCGAAGCGATGAAGAAAGCGGGCGTACCGTGTGTACCGGGCTCTGACGGCCCCGTCGACAACGACGCCAAGCACAACGCCGCCATTGCCAAGCGCATCGGCTATCCGGTGATCATCAAGGCCGCCGGTGGCGGTGGTGGTCGCGGTATGCGTGTGGTGCGCAATGAAGCGGAACTGGCTGGCGCCATCGCCCTGACCAAATCCGAAGCAGGCCAATTCTTCAAGAACGACATGGTCTACATGGAGAAGTACCTGGAAAACCCGCGCCACATCGAAATTCAGGTGTTGGCAGACGGCCAGGGCAACGCCCTCTATCTGGGCGAGCGTGACTGCTCCATGCAGCGTCGCCACCAGAAAGTGGTGGAAGAGGCACCGGCACCCGGCATCACCGCCGAAATGCGCAAGTTCATCGGTGAGCGCTGCGTGCGCGCCTGTATCGAGATCGGTTACCGCGGTGCGGGTACTTTCGAGTTCCTGTACGAGAACGGCGAGTTCTATTTCATCGAAATGAACACCCGTATCCAGGTTGAGCATCCGGTCACCGAGATGGTCACCGGTATCGATCTGATCAAGGAGCAGCTGCGCATCGCCGCCGGCCAGCCCCTGTCGATCACCCAGCAGGATATCCGCATCCGTGGTCATGCCATCGAGTGCCGGATCAACGCCGAAGATCCGGCCACCTTCATGCCCTCTCCGGGTCTGGTGCAGCGCTTCCACGCGCCGGGTGGTCTGGGCGTGCGTTGGGACTCCCACATTTATGCCGGTTACAAGGTACCGCCCCACTACGATTCGATGATCGGCAAGCTGATCTGCTACGGCGAGAATCGTGACATTGCCATCGCCCGTATGCGTCATGCGCTGGACGAGTTGGTGGTGGAAGGGATCAAAACCAACGTACCGTTGCAAAAAGAGATCATGAAAGACGAAAACTTCCAGCACGGTGGCACCAATATCCACTATCTGCACAAGAAGTTAGGTCTGTAAGGATCGCTGATAGAGACCGGACTTCCGATGGAAGTCTGCTCTGCAAGGAGCCTCTGCTGAAAAAGGGCCATGGCGACATGGCCCTTTTTTGTTATCCTTGCGCCCCTCAAATTTGTCGGAGGCCAAGGTGAACCGTTTTGCTCTCGCCCGCCGGGAAGCAGCTTTCTGCCTGCTGCTGACCCTGTTCTACTTCTTTGCCTGGTATGGCACCGCCTATTTTATCCCGCCCCAGCTGGAGTTGTGGGGGCTGCCACTGTGGTTCCTGCTCAGCTGCATGGTGATGCCGCTGCTGTTCATTCTGCTCTGCGCCCTGATGGTGAACCGGCTGTTTGTGGAGATCCCCCTCGATACCCACTCCCCTTCCGGCAAGGAGTCACCCCATGAATCTTGAGTTGATGCTGCCGCTCGTCATCTATCTGGTGCTGGTGCTGGGGGTGGGTTTCTGGGCCAGCCGCCATCGCGCAGAAGGCAACTTCGTGCAGGAGTACTTCATCGGCAACCGCAGCATGGGCGGGCTGGTGCTGGCGATGACGCTGGTGGCCACCTACACCTCAGCCTCCTCCTTTATCGGCGGACCGGGCGCGGCCTACAAGATCGGTCTGGGCTGGGTGTTGCTGGCGATGATCCAGCTGCCCACCGTCTGGCTCACTCTGGGAGTACTGGGCAAGAAGTTCGCCATCATCGCCCGCCGGGTCAATGCGGTGACCATCAACGACATGCTGTGGGCTCGCTACCAGAGCAAGGCTGTGGTGATCCTCGGCTCCGTTACTATCATCCTCGCCTTTATCGCGACCATGGTGGTGCAGTTTATCGGCGGCGCCCGCCTGCTGGAGACCGCCACCGGCCTCTCCTACCAGCAGGGGTTGATGCTGTTTGCCAGCTGCGTACTGCTCTACACCATCATCGGCGGCTTCCGCGCCGTGGTGATGACCGATGCCCTGCAAGGGATCATCATGCTGATCGGCACCGGCGCCCTGCTGGCGGGGATTCTGATTGCCGGTGACGGCCTGCCGAACCTCATCCACCAGCTCAGGGAGATCGATCCCAAGCTGGTGAGCCCGCAGGGGGCCGGCGACATGCTGACCCAGCCCTTTATGCTGAGCTTCTGGATCCTGGTCTGTGTCGGGGTGGTGGGGCTGCCCCACTCGGCGCTGCGCTGCTTTGGCTATCGCGACAGCAAGGCGCTCCATCGCGGCATTTTGATCGGTACTGTGGTCAGCGCCCTGCTGATGTTTGGCATGCATCTGGCGGGCGCCCTCGGCCGCGCCATCCTGCCGGGCATGGACAGCCCGGACAAGATCATGCCCTCCCTGATGATGGAAGTGCTGCCACCTTGGCTGGCCGGGGTCTTTCTGGCGGCGCCGATGGCGGCAATCATGTCCACCATCGACTCCCAGCTGATCCAGGCTTCCGCCACTCTGGTGAAGGATCTCTATCTCAACTATCTGAGTCCAAAGCAGGAGAAGCTGGAGGTGCGCATCCCCCGCCTCTCCCTGCTCTGCACCCTGATCTTGGGCACCCTGGTGCTGCTGGCGGCACTGCAACCGCCCGAGATGATCATCTGGCTCAACCTGCTCGCCTTTGGCGGTCTGCAGGCGGTGTTCCTCTGGCCGCTGGTGCTCGGTCTCTATTGGTCACGGGCCAACGGCCCGGGCGCACTGGCCAGTATGGTCAGCGGCATCGTCAGCTATGGGGTACTCAGTCAGTGGGGGATCAAGCTGGCTGGCCTGCACGCCATCGTGCCAAGCCTCACGCTGGCGCTGGTGGTCTTTATCACGGTCAGCCTGCTGACGGCACCGCCCTCGCGGGAAGTGCGCGAGCTTTTCGGGCAGAAATAATAAAAATATAAATTAGGGGTTCCAAAACTATCCCCAAATAGGTGTTTTCCGGTTAAACTGTGCGCCAAGTCACAGAACGTAGCCGCTGTATGCCCGTTAAAGCCACTCGACAAGTCGTTACTCAAGCCCTGCAGCGGCTCGGTTATGCCCTGCTGCTGCCCGTCTCCATCCTGCCGATGGCGGCGTTGATCTACCGGCTTGGGCAACCCGACGTGCTCGATTTGGCGGTGCTCTCCCTCACCGGTCAGGCGATCTTCAGCCAGATGCCGCTTATCTATGCGGTGGCGATCGCCTTTGGCCTGAGTCGGCAGGAACTGGGTGG
>NZ_QAJD01000112.1:0-1328 GCF_003061465.1 Aeromonas sp. HMWF017 | reverse complement strand
CACTAGCCCCCAACCTGCACGCCGACATGATCTGCGGCCTGCTGGCGGGGCTCACCACCGCCATCATCTACCCCTGGGTACACCAACAAACGCTGCCCCGCTGTCTGCAGATCGCCAGGGGAGAGTTTCCCAGCCTGCTGGTGTCGGCCTTGGCCTGTCTGCTGATTGCCATCCCCCTCTCGCTGCTGTGGCCGCCACTGGAGCGCGGGCTGACCCTGCTCACCTCCGAGCTGCTTACCACGCCGTTTGGCGCCTTCTGCTACGGCACCCTCAACCGCTTGCTGATCCCGCTTGGGCTGCATCAGGTATTGGGCAGCGTCATCGGCCTTGGCGAGAGCAACCTGCAGGCGCTGGCCGCCGCCCAACCCCTTCATGAAGGGTATGTGGCCGGTCTTTACCCCATCATCATGTTCGGCCTGCCGGGCGCCTGTTTTGCAATCTGGCTGCACCGCCAGCGGATGCAGCGGCTGCCACAGGGCGGGCTGCTGCTCACCCTGGCGCTCACTTCGGCACTGGTGGGGATCACAGAGCCCATCGAGTTTCTGTTCGCCTTTACCGCCCCCTGGCTGTTTCTCGCCCACGCCCTGTTGACCGGGCTGTCGCTCGCTGTCTGTAGCGGGCTGGGGATCAAGGTGGGCAGTTACTTCTCCGCCGGCCTGCTGGATCTGGTGCTGAGCTATCAGGCTGGGGAGCACAGCTTCTGGCTCATTCCGGTCGGCATCCTGTTCTTCGTCGCCTACACCCTGCTGTTCTATCAACTGCTGGAGCGCGCGCCCCTCAGCATGCCGAGCAAGCCCATCGCGGTGGAACATCCGCGCCTTGCCAGTGTTGCCCCCTCAGACCCGCAGATGCTGGCGATCCAGTATCTCAAGGTGCTGGGCGGGATGGACAATCTGGTGGCGATGAGCGTCTGTCTCACCCGCCTCAGCCTGCGGGTGCGCGATATTTCACTGGTGGATCAATCCCGCCTGCTAGGCCTGGGTTGCCTCTCCTGGATCCAGCTCAACGACCACCAGCTGGTACTGGTACTGGGCCCCAGTGCCAGCCTGATTGAAGGGCAGATCCGCATGCTGGCGGAGCGCCAGTCAGTCCCACTCGGCCTCAAACCCAATCAGGAGTCGGCCGGCCAGAGCAGCTGGTAACTCAGGCGAACGGCAACCGCTCGGCCACGAAATCCATCAGGGTGCGCAGGGCGGGGGCCAGATGCTCCCGACTCGGATAGATAAGGTAAAACGGATTGACCGGGATAGGATGATCCGGCAACACCTTCTGCAACCGCCCCGCCGCCAAATCCCCTTCACAGACATGGTGGGGCAACAGGGCAATCC
>NZ_QAJD01000111.1:0-23436 GCF_003061465.1 Aeromonas sp. HMWF017 | reverse complement strand
ATGCCGAGCCGCTCCCCCGCTTTCACCGTCAGCGATAACCCCTGCCAGAGGGGGCGTTCCCCCTGCGCGATGGTGAGATCTCGTACTTCAAACATCAGGGCACCTCCGGCACAGAGAAGAGAACGTTGAACTCCGGCAGCGCCTGCCAGTGGGCACGGAGCATCTCGCTCCCCTGCCCCTGGCGCAGATGGTGGCTGCTCAAGGTATCGCTCACTTGGCCCTGATGGAGCGCCACGATGCGATCGGCAAAGCGGGCCGCCAGCGCCAGATCGTGGGTCACCCAGAGGATACCGCTGCCCTGATTGGCCAATTCGCGCAACTGGCCGAGCAGCAGACAGGCCAGCCCCTCGTCGAGCCAGGCGGTGATCTCGTCCGCCAGAATGTAGCGGGCGCCGCCAAGGGCCGCGGTGCAGGCCAGAATGCGCTTGGCCATGCCGCCGGAGAGCTGGCGCGGATAGCGGTCCAGGGTGGCAGCGGGCAGCTGATAGCGCAGCAGTTGCTCGCCAAGCCGCTCGCGAGACCCGTTCTGGCCACAGAGACGTGCCGCCCGGCCCAACTGGCGCTCCACCGTCAGCAATGGATTGAGGGCGTTCACCCCCTGCGGCACATAGCAGAGGGTGTGGCCGCGCAGACGGGCCCGGCTGGCGTCGCACAGGGGCACGCCATCGAGCGAAATAGTGCCGCGCATCCGCAGGTTGTCTGGCAGCAGGGTCAGGGCGCTTTGCAGCAGCAGGCTCTTGCCCTCGCCACTCCCCCCCACCAGTGCCACTATCTCCCCCGGCGCCAGTTGCAGGCTGATATCGGTCAGCAAAGGCTGCCATCGCCGTCGCCCCAGCCAGGAGTAGTGGGCCGCTTCTATGGTCACATGGTCGAAGCTCAGCATTGTTCACTCCCAAACCAGAGTTGTTGCAGGGCGCGGGTAGCTTGATCAAACAGTAAAACCAAGGTCAGCAGCATCAGCCCGGGGAAGAGGGCCAGCCACCAGCCGCCACCAGCCAGATAGCGCAGGGCATCGGCCAGCAGCAGGCCAAGGGAGGCCTCGTGGGCCGCCAGCCCAAAGCCGAGAAAGCTCAGCGCCGCGCTATGCAGCACCGCGTGGGGGAACATCAGCAAGGTGCCGATAAACCACTGGGGCAACAACCCCGGCAACAGGTGGGTGCGCCAGCGACGCAGCGCCCCCATCCCCTGACAGCGGGCCAGCACCACATAGTCACTGCAGGCGATCCGCCGCGCCTCGGCGCAGAGAATGAGCGCCAGCTTGGGCCAGTGGGTCAGGGCCACCGCCAGGATCACCCCGCGCATGCCCCCCCCTACGGTAAAGCAGATCAAAATCAGCAGCAGCATATGGGGCAGTGCCAGCATGGCGTCGATCACCATTCGCACCGCCGCATCACATCTGGGGTGAATGAGCGACACGCTTGCCGCCACCATGGCCAGCAGGCCACTGCAGAGGGCCGTGCTGATCCCCAGCTCCAGACTGGTGAGGGTGCCCTGAAAGGCCCGCAACCAGAGATCACGCCCCATCTGATCGGTGCCGAACCAGTGGACCAACGAGGGGGGCTGCTGGCGCGCCAGCAGATCCATTGGCACATCCTGAGCCGACAAACTCCAGCCATAGGCGGCCAGCAGCGCCAATCCGAACAGGGCAAAACCCAGCCGCAGTATGGAGGGAAACGGATTAAACAGCATGCTCGCCCTCCCAACCCCGATTGATGCGCGCCAGCAGCAAACTGGCCACCGTATTGCCAATAAAGACCAGCAGGGTACAGAACAGCACGATTCCCATCAGCAAGGGGATATCTCCCCTAAGCCCCGCATCCACGGTCGCCTGGCCAAGCCCCGGATAGGAGAAGACCTTCTCCGCCAACAGGGATCCGCCAATCAACTCACCGAGGGAGGCAAACTGCAGGCAGAGCGCCGGAGTCAGGGCGTGGCGCAACACGTGAAAACGCAGCATGGGCCAGCCGCCATCCCCCTGAGCGCGGGCGTAGCGGATAAAGTCGCTCTCCAGCACCTCGGCCACTCGCCCCCGGGTGTGCAGGGCGATATTGCCCACCCCGAGCAGCGCCAGGGTGGTCACCGGCAACAGCAGATGACGCAACCGCAATGCCCAGTCAGCCTCATCGGCAGAGAGGCCCGGCGTCCAGGCACAGCAGACAGGGAGCAACGGCCAGTGCACCGCAAACAGGGCGAGCAGTAACAGGCCGACCCAGAAGGTGGGCAGGGAGGCGAGCAGGTAGGCAAACCGGCAGATAAGGCGATCGGGCCAGCGGTTGAGATAGCGACCGGCGCAGAGCCCCAGCAGAATGCCAAAAAAGCCGGAGAGCAGCCAGGCGCCCGCCAGCAGCAGGAAGGAGGCGGCAAAGCGGCTGCCAATCACCTGAGCCACCGGCGCGTTATAGAGCATGGAGTAACCGAGATCCCCCTGCAGCACCTGGCTAAACCAGTGCCAGTAGCGCAGCCAGAGCGGCTGATCCAGCCCCCAGCGGGCGGCGATGCGGGCGTACTGCTCGGGCGGCACATGGAGCAGATCGTTGCCGATATAGGCCTTGATGGGATCGATGGGGGAGTAGCTGAGCAACACAAAGGTCGCGACCGACACCAAGCATAAAAGCCCTACCAGACGCAGCAGGGCTTTCACAGTGACACTCATCATAGTGGACGAACTTAGCGGCACGTCCACCGCCAATCCTGCAGGTTGTTGAGCAGGGACCAGCTACCGTGGATTTCCGGCGCCCCCTTGCCAAGATCGATGCAACGGTTGGCGAGATAGGTGTGCTGCACGTTTAGCAGCCAGGCCCAGGCCGCATCTCCCTGCACTCCGGCGCCGGTTTTGCCATCCCACTCCACCTGCTGCCAGAACGGCACGGCCGCCTGCCAGTTCGGAGCATCCAGCGCCTGCTTGAGGTGGCCATCCACCACAGGGTTGCTGTAGTAGCCCGGGTTGTAGAACTCCACGCCACCGGAGCCGCTCTGGTAGTGGTGATAGAGCTCCATAGGATCCAGACTCCCCCACCCCATTAGCACCGGATTGGCGTGCATCTCCCGCTCCACCTGCTCCCAGCTGCCGGACTTGAGGCTCACCTCAAGGCCGATGGGTTTGAGCATGGCGCGCACCGCTTCCGCCAGATCCCGGCGGGTGCTGTCACCGCTGGTGTACCAGAGGGTAACGGCGGCGCGCAGGTCGCCTTTGTGACGAATGCCGTCACTGCCCATCTTCCAGCCCGCCTCATCGAGCAGGGCATTGGCGTGGGCCGCATCCCCATCCTTGAAGGCGGTGGCTTTGTTCAGCCAGGGCAGGCCTTCTACCGCGCTGTAGGCGGGGATGGCATGTCCTTCCAGCAGTTGATCGGCCAGCAGCTTGCGGTCGATGGCGTAGTTGATGGCGCGGCGCACCGCTACATCCGAGGTCACGTCGTTGCCGATGGGATAACCCTTGGCATCTTTTTTACCAGCAGGAGGAATGGGGAAGACGATGCCGCGGTTCTC
This sequence comes from Aeromonas sp. HMWF017, assembly GCF_003061465.1. Lineage (NCBI taxonomy): Bacteria > Pseudomonadati > Pseudomonadota > Gammaproteobacteria > Aeromonadales > Aeromonadaceae > Aeromonas > Aeromonas sp. HMWF017. The sequence goes on along the minus strand of NZ_QAJD01000111.1, from coordinate 19,947 downwards.
CACGCTCGGCCGCACCCACAGCTTGAGGGAGGCAGGGACTGTGGGCGCCAGTGACGGGGCAATACGCACCACATCGAGCTGGCTACTCTGGGCCGCGGCGTAGGCGCTCTCTTCATCGATAAAGACAAAGACCAGCCGTTTGAAGTCATTGTTGCCACCGGCGTAATAGGGGTTCGCCTCTACCACCAGCTGTTGACCGGGCAGGAAGCTCACTAGCCGGTAAGGGCCGGCACCGACCGGCTTTTGGGCATATGCTTTTGCGTCGTAATCCTGCTTCGACACTATCCCCAAAGATCCCAGCACGTTGACGAAGGTGCTCTGGGGAGCACTCAGGGTGATGGCAACTTCGGTGGGTGAGAGCACCTTGGCCGAGACAAAGTTGCCCATGTCGATCTTGCCGCCGCCTTGGGCTGCGCTGTTGTAGGTGAAGGCCACATCCTCGGCGGTGAGCGGTGCACCATTGGAGAATTTCAGGTCAGGCTTGAGGGTAATGAGCCACCCCTTGCCATCCTTGCTCGGGGTCACCGACTGGGTGAGCACATTCTGCCAGCTGAGATCGGCGTTCTGCTTGAGCAGCGGGCTATGCAGCAGCAGGTAGCTGCCGTGGCTCCAGCCGAGCAAAGGGTCAAACCCTTCGGTGGGTTCGGCTCCGATGGCGAGCTTGAGCTCGGCAGGCACAGGTTGGGCAGCGGCCAGCGCCGCGTGGGAGGCGGTGCCCAGCAGCAGGGTCAACAGGACGGTAGCGCTGGATCTAGCGTAATGGCGAAGGGAATTGTGTGGAACAGTCATGGGGATCCTTCTTGTTTTGTACCACTCACGGATCATCACTCAAAAAAGAGGCAGAATGCGTGATTTGACATGGGAGTGAGGGGCCAAAATGGCCCCCTATTCTAAACTTGATTTCGCGTGAAACCTAGCGACTATGCCGGTTGACCGCGCCGTGCACCGAATAGCCGTCTGCGACCCAGATCCACGCCGGCAGCCCCTTGCTGCACCGGCAAGGAGAGCAGCATCTTGAGGGTGCTGCTCACCAGTGCTCGCCCCTCCCCGGCCCCGAGATGGGGATCGAGCGGCGACATCAGGGAGCAGGCCAGCAGCTGTCCCGTCTCGGGCAGTTCACCCACCATAAAAGTCATGTTGCCGCAGGGGAGCTGCAGGGCGAGGCGATCGCTGCTGCTGCGCACCGGCCACAGTTGATCCGGCCCCGGCAACACCACCACGCTCAGCATCCAGGGGGTGAGCACGCAGCCGAGCCACTGCTCTTCAAACAGCACGCACTCGGCCACGATGGGCATGCTGGCGTGATAGAAGGGCAGCGCCTGCATCTCTTCGCGAGCGATCCGCTCGTACTGGGCTACCAGCAAGGGCGCAGGATTGCTGGCAAACCCGGCAAACTCCTGCGCTGTCTCCGGTACTCTCTCCAGCATTCTCTCCTGCACTCTCTCAGCCTCGCTTAAATGGGATTGCGCCATAGGCCCTCCCGCGCTTGTTCAGCTTTCTCCTGCTCAGAGAGCGGAATGGCGGGCGCACCAACGGCAGCCAGCAGGGTCAAAATCCGATCCGTCGCCTCCCCCATGGCGGCTGCCACCACTGGGGTGAGGCCGATACGGGGTTCGAGGGATTCGGGCTCGACCCCGATCAGGGTGAGCCGCTTTGGCGACTCCCCCGTCATGTGCAGCGCCGAGAGCACGTCCGCCAACCCCAGTTGGTGCGGGGAGATCTTGCGGCCAAACAGGGTCGGGATCTCCTCATCCTTCAGGGTCACCACTGTGCCCGGCGGATTACCGCTGCGCACCGCATCCACCAGAATGATGTGATCGCGACTGGCCATCGCTTCGAGCAACTCCATGCCGGCGGTACCGCCGTCGAGCAGCTCGATGCCGGGGGCGAAACGGTATTCGCGCCCCAGCGCCTCGACGATGCGAACCCCCACCGCCTCATCGCTCAACAGCAGGTTGCCCACGCCCAGGATCAGGGTGTTCATCACAGCACCTTCACCTGAGTCGTTTCACCATTTTGGGTATCCACCACATGCACTGCGCAGGACATGCAGGGGTCGAACGAGTGAACGGTGCGCACCACTTCCAGCGGCTTGGCCGGATCGGCTACCGGGGTGCCCACCAGCGATTGCTCGTAGGGGCCGGGTTCATCGTTGAAGTTGCGCGGGCCCGAGTTCCAGGTCGATGGCACCACCGCCTGATAGTTCTCGATCTTGCCATCCTTGATGACGATCCAGTGGGAGAGCATGCCACGCGGCGCCTCTTCAAAGCCCACCCCGCGAAACTCTTTATCCGCCGGGATCTCGGCCTTGATATAGGCGGTGGTATCCCCCTTGCCGATGTTGTCCACCAGCGCCTTCCATTGATGGGACAGGGTATCTTTGAGCACGCAGCAGCGCACCGCGCGACCGATGATGCGGCCCATGGTGGAGTGCAGCTGTTCGGTCTTGATGGCCGAGCCGGTGAGCGCCTTGTAGATGCCGTTCAGCTGCTCGAAATGCGCCACCGTCTCCGGGTGTTTGGCGGCAAGCTTCACCAAGAGGTCTGCGAGCGGCCCCACCTCCACCACCTTGCCGTAGAAGGTGGGGGATTTGACCCAGGAGTATTTGCCGTCATCCTGCCAGCCGGTGTAATCGGGCTCGGTCTTGCCCTCCCAGGGTTTGAGGGGCTCGTCATCCTTGTACCAGGCGTGCTTGTTGCTCTCGGCGATGCCGTCCATCAGCCAGCCATCCTGATGGCTCTCGATGGGGCGATATCCCGTCAGATTACCATTCTCGATATAGCCGCCCGGCATCAAGAAGCTGCCGCCGTCGGCGTCGGTGGGGAGTTCGGGCACGCTCAGGTAGTGCTTGGCCCCCTGCCCCAGACTCAGCCACTCGGGGTAGTGAGCGGCGATGATGGCGGCATCCACCTTGTAGACCTGTTCGATAAACTCGCCGAGCCGGTCGATGAAGCTCTTCACATAGAGCAGCCGTTCGAGGTTGAGTACGCTCGGCGCATCCAGATTGATCGGGTTGGCCACGCCACCCACCGCCAGATTCTGGATGTGGGGGGTTTTACCGCCGAGGATGGCGACAATGCGGTTGGCATCGCGCTGGCACTCCAGTGCCTGCAGATAGTGGGCCACGGCGATGAGGTTCACCTCCGGGCTCAGCTTCATCGCCTTGTGACCCCAGTAGCCGTTGGCAAAGATGCCAAGCTGGCCGCTGGCTACCAACGCGCGAATTTTATCCTGCACCTTGGTCAGCTCGTCGGCACTGTTGAGGGACCAGGTCGATACCCCCTTGAGCATGTCCGCCGCTTTTTGCGGATTGGCCTCAAGGGCCGCGGTGATGTCCACCCAGTCCAGCGCGGAGAGCTGGTAGAAGTGGACGATGTGATCGTGGATGTTGTGGGCCGCGATGATGAGGTTGCGGATGTACTGGGCATTGACCGGCACCTTGGCGCCGATGGCGTTCTCCACCGCCCGCACCGAGGCGATGGCGTGAATGGAGGTGCACACCCCGCAAATGCGCTGCACTATCATCCAGGCATCGCGCGGGTCATTGCCCTTGACGATCTCCTCCATCCCGCGCCACATGGTGCCGGACGACCAGGCCTTGGTGACAACGCCGCCTTCGATTTCACAGTCGATACGAAGGTGACCCTCGATGCGGGTGATGGGGTCTATGGTGATACGTTGGCTCATACGTTGGCTTTCCCTCGGGCCTGATAATCTTGGTGAACACGTTCAAGTGATGGCAGTACCGGCAACAGCCGGATCAGCAGCAAATAGGCACACACTTCGATGGCAACAAAGCCAAGGGAGATCAGCACCTCCGTCGCGGAGGGGAAGTAGTGGTAGCCATTGCCGGGGTTGAAGGCGATCAGGGAGTAATCCAGTCGCCAGAGGGCTGCGCCCAGCAGCATGCTGAGGGCCCCCAGAAAGAGCATGCGCGAGTCCCGGCGGCTCTTGTCCCAGTGGAACACCAGCAGCGGGAAGATCATCAGCGCGATCTCGCTCCAGAACAGAATGGAGTAGCGGTTGAACTCGGAAAGGTATTCCGACTTGTCGTGGATGACGATCTCGGCAAAGCGCAACGCCACAAACAGGATCAGGAAGATGTCGATCACCTGGGTCAGTTTGTAGAAGAGCGGCTTCTCGTTGGGGCCACGCCCCGCCAGCCCCGCCTGCACCAGAGAGCCCTCAAACACCACGATGGAAAAGCCCATGATGAATGCGGTCAGAAGCGAAAAGACCGGCAGTAGCTCATAGCTTTGCCAGAGCGGATGGATCTTCTCCCCCGCCACTATCATCAACGAGCCCATGGAGGATTGGTGCATGGTGGGCAACAGAGCCCCCAGCGCCAGCACGAAGAACATGATCTTGTTGAGGCGAATGAGTGACGCCTTCCAGCCGAACTTCTCCAGCAGCACGGGGGCGAACTCCAGCGCCATCACCCCGATATAGATGGTCATGCAGACCGCCGTCTCGAACAGCACCGAGGAGGTGTTGAAGTGACCGGGCAGGTAGAAGTACGGCAGGTTCCAGTAACGCCCCACGTCGATGGTAATGGAGAGGCCACCGAGCGAGTAGCCAAACAGGCTCGCCAACAGGGCCGGTCGCACCAGCGGGTGATACTCGCCCCGGTTGAACACATAAACCGCCCAGGCCAGTGCCCAGCCGCCGCAGGCGAAACCGGTGCCGATCAGCAGATCGAACGAGATCCAGAGTCCCCATGGGTAGCCGCCATTCAGGTCGGTGACCGAACCCAGCCCGAAGACGAGGCGTTTTAAAATCAACATGCCGCACAGCACGGCAAAGGGGGCCAGCACCAGCACAGGCCAGCTGACCAGCTTGCCGCCGAGGGGATACGCCTTGTGATTACTCATTATCCTTGCCTCCCTTTGTGGTGCCCTGATCCTTGATCCGCGTACTCCCCTGATCATGGCCATCATCATGATGGTGATCGTGACCATTCTTGGTGTTGCGGCGAATGAGCACCGAAAGGCCAGTCAGCACCACCATGGGCAGCACCATCCCCTTGTAGAGGGTGTGCTGGATATGCTCGGAGCGGGCTCCGGAGGAGAGCTCCGGCAGGTCGGGCATGTCGAGCTTGGTATAGGGCACCCCGGCCAGCACCAGCACCTGGGTGCCGCCCCCCTCCTTCTCGCCATAGACGTAAGGCTGGTAGTTGGGCACTTCGTGCAGGTAGGGGTCGTTGGCCTTGAGGGTCTGGCGCGGGTAGGCATATTCGCTGCCCGGGGTCGCCAGCAGGCGACGCCTGGCCTCAGCCATCAGCTCCTCCCGGGTGCCGAAGATGACGGCGCCTGTCGGGCACACCTCGACACAGCCGGGCAATTTGCCCTGATCAATCCGTTCAAGCCCCTTCTGGTTGCAGAGCTCGCACTTGTGGATCGCCCCGAACGGGTTGTCGTAGTCATATTTGGGCACGTCGAACGGGCAGCCCACCATGCAGTAACGACAACCGGTACAGACGCTCGGGTCGTAGTGAACGATGCCGGTCTTGGGATCTTTTTTAAGGGCCTGCACCGGGCAGACGGAAACACAGTTGGGATCGACGCAGTGCATGCACTGCTTCTTGATGTAGGCGTAGCCATCCACCAGCTGATCCTTGTGCTCGCCCGCGCCGCTCTTCCACACCTGAATGATGTTGTTGGTGTAGGGGCTCAGCTTGTCGTTGTTGGACCAGGTCTGCTCGCCCGCCGGATTGGCCGGGTTGCCGTTAAGGCGCTGGCACTCCGCCACGCAGGCCTGACAACCGACACAGAGGGTGGAGTCGTAGAGCATGCCAAGCGCACCGGGAATGGGTGGTTTGTTTTTGGCAGCCGCCAGTGCGGTGCCGGGCACGGAGGCCCCGGCTGCCAGCGCGCCGACAGAGGCAAATTTGAGGAAGTTGCGTCTGTTCACGGTTACTCCTCCCGTGACGGATGCTGCCCGGCTTCATGGCGCTTCTGCTGGCGACCGAGTTCACGCACCGTCATCAGACTCACCCCGACCAGCACCCCGAGGGCACCGCCGATCAGCGCGGTGGAAGTGGGGGAGATATGACCCCCCTCCTGAATGGCCACATCGGGCTTGTTGACCCGCGGGGTCGGATTCTCAACCTTGGCAAGCTGGAAGATCCCCTTGCTGAAACCGACACCCTGTTCGTTGCAGCCGTAGCAGGGATGACCGATGCCAACGGGCCAGATGCCACCACCGATATCGCAGAACTCCAGGGTCGAGCAGTTGCCGTAGGTCTCCGGCCCCTTGCAGCCCAGATGATAGAGACACCAGCCCTGACGGTGACCCTCATCACCGAACTCCTTGGCAAAACGCCCTGCGTCGAAGTGCGGACGGCGCTCGCAGTTTTCGTGGATGAGCCGCTCATAGGCAAACAGCGGGCGATTCTTGGCATCGAGCGCCGGCAGCTTGCCATAGGTGATGTAGTAGGCGACCGTAGTAAGGAAGTTGTGGGGATTGGGCGGGCAGCCCGGGATATTGATGATGGGAGTACCGATATTGCCGAGCGCCTCTTCCAGGCTGACGGCGCCGGTCGGGTTACCACCACTGGCGGGGACGCCGCCCCAGGCGGCACAGGAGCCGATGGCAATGACGGCAGCCGCATCGGCAGCCGCGCGGCGAATATGGTCGACGATGGGCTCACCGGCCACCATGCAGTAGATGCCGCCATCTTTGAGCGGAATGGAGCCATCCACTACCAGCACATACTTGCCCTTGTAGCGGGTCATGGCGTTGTGCTTGTTCTCTTCCGCCTGATGACCAAAGGCCGCCGAGAGCACCTCGTGGTACTCCAGCGAAATGGTATTGAGGATCAGGTTCTCGATGGTGGGGTGGGTGGCGCGCAGCAGCGATTCGGTACAACCGGTGCACTCCTGCGCCCCAATCCAGATCACCGGCGGCCGTTCGGGGCTGGTGAGCGCAGTGGCCATCTTGGCGACGGCATGCTGACTTAATCCCAGGGTTGCGGCCATCCCGGCACACAATTTCATAAAATCACGGCGATTAATCCCATGAGCCGATAAAAAATTATCCTCGACCATTCTACTTATTCCCGTAGTGAGCACTTGTTTGATAAATGCTTAATAGCGGAAATGCTAAGGACTCACCCCCCCTGCAGTATTGATCTCTATCAATTTCGACCGGCTTACCCCTATTTTCATCGCGAGCCACATCACAAATGAAATTAATTACCCCCAAAGAGATATTTTGCAGCCCCGTAAATTTTATGAACTTAATTGGACATTAAATAATTAATCACCACATATCCTCTCTTTCACTGCGAGCCAAATTAACATGACTGAAATCTCGGCTATGCCGTTCTTTTAACAATACTGATGCCCACCAATAAATGATCCATTGAATATATCTTTACTCACCTCATTGCATATTTCATGCGGTCATCCACGGGACAACCACCTGACTTACCTCCCCACACCAGAACGGTCTCACGGCCAGCTGCCACCGGTAGCAAGCACAGCCTGTAAGGCACGGCACGATTTCCCTGCATGTCGCTTGGTGTCTGCTTGCATCTTACCTGCGCTGCAGGGCGATGATTGCTCCTGCTAGCCTACACAGTACAACCCCGCTTGGCCTCCCTGACGTTTAACACAGCTTAATAAAAAGATGCCGCCGAGATATGCAGAATCACTATGACCTCCTCCACTCTTTATTGACTTGCATACTGATGAGTAAAATATCGCGCACGCGGATATGTTTACGCACCAACATGAATCTGCATTCAAATTAATGGTGAGAGAAAAAGTGAGGATGTCGGCTGTCTGCAACATAGTAATCATATTTAACTCGCGATACATTCGCTCATCCGGTTACAGATGTTACCGCCAGCATTCACACTATTTACCTTCACGTCACCCTGAGTAATTAACCAGAGCGTAAATATCCATCCCCATCGATAAAGATGATAATTATTCTTGTTCAATAGCGACCAAAAAAAATTAGCAGGGATGATGATGGCAAATGAGAGGCGTGTTAATCATCAGCCGAGCAGTGGCGCCAGCAACTGCAGCGCCTGATCAAACTCGAACTCGTTGACCGCCCGGCTCACCTCTTGAAATGCAGCACGCAGCGGCGATGCACTGCCAGCCAGATCAGCCTCTATCTGCTGACAGAGCGCCAACGCCTGGGCATCGCTCTGTGCCAGCAAGGCCCCCAACTGCTGCAGTTGTGCCGCCAGTATCTCGGCATCGATGCCTCGGGGAGCAGCCACCGTCACGGAGGAATCTGCCAGCGCAGCTTCCAGCCCAGACAGCAGCGGCGTCAGCTCGGCCATCAGGGATGGCAAGCGGGTTGAAACCCCTGCATCATCCCCCTCTTCACAGGCGCGCTCGAGCAGCGCCGCCTGCTCCGCCACACCGGTCGCCCCTATGGTGCTGGCACTGCCCTTGAGGGTGTGAGCCAGACGCCGGGCCGTGACTTTGTCATCCGACACCCACACCGAGTGGAAACTGCCTTCAAACCCCTGCTGCCCGTTACAAAAGCGCTGCAACATATTGCGGTAGAGCGCACTGTCGCCCCCCATCACGGCCATGCCCCGCTGCACGTCAAGGCCGGGCACGCCTTGCCAAGGGGTCGCATCGTCAGTCACCTTCAACTTGCTGGCGGCAGCCAGCGGTCTGGCGGGTGTGATCCAGTGCGAGAGGGTCGCCAGCAACAGCGGCATATTCAAGGGTTTGGCGATGTGGTCATTCATGCCTGCCGCCAGCGCCTTCTCTTTATCCCCGGCCATGGTGCTGGCGGTCATGGCGATAATGGGGATCCGGGCCAGCGCCGGATCGGCGCGGATCAACCGGGTCGCGGTGTACCCGTCCATCACCGGCATCTGGCAATCCATCAGGATACCGTCAAACCCGCGATCTTGCGCCAGCAGGGTGAGCGCCTGTGCCCCATCGCAAGCACAGACCAGGGAGATCTGCTCCTTGCCCAGCAGGGCCAGCGCCACCTCCCGGTTCATGTCGTTATCATCCACCAACAGCAGACGAGCCCCCGCCAGCCCATGAGCAGGCAGCGCAACCTGATGATGGGGGCTTGCATCCGATAACGCCTCCCGTCCCATGGCATCGCCCGCTAGCGCCTGACGCAGTGCTTGCGGAGTAAACGGATGGGCCAGCACATCACACGGCGGCAACCCCAGCGCAGCAAAATGGCTGGCAAGCGGTGCGTGCTCGCTCGAGGTGATCAGCAAGATCGCAGGCGGCGCTGCCAGCGTGCCAACCTCCTGCAACACCTCTGACAACCAGCCATCTCCCTCCTGCCACCCCAGCACAATTCGATCCCTGGGTTTGCCCGCCGCGATGCCTTGATGCAGCAGTGCCAGCAGCGCGGCGGGAGCGTCAGCGCAGACAAGCTCAACGGGCAGCGCCGCCAGCTGGTGGAGAATGGCCGCTCGCGAAACAGGGCGCGGCTCCAGCAACAGCAGACGCTGCGGCGCCAGCGGCATGGCCACATGTTGCTCTTCATGACCCTTATCCGCCAGGGTGGCGAGACAGATACGGAAGTGAAACTCGCTGCCCTGCCCCGGGGAGCTCTCCACCCGGATCTCCCCGTCCATCAGTTGCACCAGATTGTGCGTGATAGCCAAACCAAGACCGGTGCCACCATATTTGCGGGTGGTCGAGCTGTCAGCCTGCTCAAAGGAGTGGAAGAGACGCTGGCACTGCTCGACTGTCATGCCGATACCGCTATCCTGCACACTGCCCTGCAGCCAGATCTTGCCATCTCGCTCGTTACTGCGTGCCAGCCGGACGATCACCTCTCCCTGCTCGGTGAACTTGATGGCATTGCTGGTCAGGTTGAGCAGGATCTGGCCAAGTCGCAGGGGATCACCGCGTAAACGGTCAGGCAGATCACCGGCCAGATCGAACAGCAGCGCCAGCCCCTTTTCCCGCGCCCGGAACGCCGTCAGATCAGCCAGCCACTCGAATACCTCGTTGAGCCGGAAATCCACCTGTTCCAGTTGCAGCTTACCCGCCTCCATCTTTGAGAAGTCGAGGATGTCGTTGAGGATCCCGAGCAGGTTGTTCGCCGCTCTGTCTATCTTGCTCACATAGTTGTGCTGCTCGGGGGAGAGACTGGTTTGCAGCGCCAGATGGGCCATGCCGATGATCGCATTCATCGGCGTGCGGATCTCATGGCTCATGTTGGCCAAAAATTCGCTCTTGGTTCGGGTGGCATCTTCGGCGATCTGCCGGGCTTCAAGCATGGCGGCCTCCGCCTGCTTGCGGTCGCTGAAATCGAAGATGATCCCGTCCAGATAGACGGCCTTGCCCTGGGCATCATAGGTAGCGAGCCCGATGGAGTAGACCCAGCGGATCTGACCCCAGCGATCGAAGATGCGGTACTCGTTGATATATTGCCGATGTTCGGCAATGGCCTCGATGGTGTTGCGGTTGCTCAGGTCGAGGTCGTCGGGATGGATCAAGTCACCAAAATCGCGGCTGTTGCCCACGCCGACAAAATCGCTGGCGGGATAGCCGGTCAATTTTTCCGCCTCGTCGCTGACGAACAACATGGTCCAGGGGTGATGGGGCAGACAGCGATAGACCATACCCGGTACGTTGCGCACCATGGACTGGATCCGCTGCTCGCTCTCGTGCAGCCGCTGGCGATCTGCCGCTATCCGGTCATGGGCCTCCCGCATGGCCTGCTCGGCGGCACGGATCGGGGTGATGTCGACCAGGCTGCCGACCGCACCGCTTCGCTCGCTCTCGGCAAGCTCGATCCCCGAGAGAAAATAGAGCATGTCCAGAGGACGGCCATCCGGCGAGAGCAGACGCACCTCATGCTGCGTTCTGGCCTGACTGCCCGCCACCCTCTGCAATGTGTTGCACTCATCCACCGCATCCAGTCCGACCAGTTGCGGCAACTCCGCCAGCCGCTTGCCCTCGATCGGGCGGGCACCACCAAATGCGCTGGTAAAGGCGCGATTCACCCCCAGCAGGCGACCCTGATTGTCGGTATAGAAGAGAGGATGTGGCAGGGTATCGATCAACGCCTGCTGAAAGGCAAACTGCTCGTTGCGCTCGCGAATACTGCGACGACGCAACATTCGCCCCTGCCAGAGCAGGGCCGAGATCAGACAGATCAACAGGGCTGTGCCGAACAAGGCCACTCGCCGCCATCCTGACACGACCTGATCCACATTGCCCAACAGCAGCAGCGTCCACTGCCCTTTGGCATCGTTCCACTCGAGAGGCATGCGACTCACCAGATAGCTATCGTTCCCAATCCTGACCTCACTGTCATCGAGTGCAGGCAGGATCACCGGTTGACGATCCGGAGCAAAGTAGTGTCCATAGAGGCGAGAGGCAAAGAGTTGCTGTTGCCTGACGGCAGAGTTCGCTCCCACCACCGCCATTTGCCAGTCGCTCTTGTTGCTGGCCATCACCACCCCGTCGGGCGAGACCAGCAAACCGATGGTATCGCCCCACCCGGCCAGAAAGGTATCGAGCAGCGCCATCTCGTAGCGAGCTACCACCACCCCGGTAATGTCGCTTCCTTGCGCCCGATCGTGAGAGACTGGCGCAGCCACATAGATCATCCGCTTGCCGGTATTGAGGCTAACCCCGGCATCTACTGTTTCCAGCCCCTTGAGCCCTTGCCTGAAGTAGGAGCGAAACGACACATCCTGCCCGACGACATGGCGGCCAAGCGCATCCCAATCACGGACAATTACCCCTGCTTTATTGGTAACAAAGGCATGATTGGCCTTCACCCCCTGCGCCAGCACCTGCAGTGCTTCGCTCGGGCTCAGATCCCCCCGCTCGAGCAGTGACGATTGCTGGATCTCGCGGTTTAGGCGGCCAGCCAGTTGCACCGCCCCCATCCCCTTGCTTGATAGGGTCAGTTGCTGCAAATTCTCGCCCTCGCGCTGAATGCGGGTATCCAGCGACTGGCGATACTCCTGCCGCTCCAGTTCCAGATAGAAGGCATCGACCAGTGTGGCCACCATCAGGGAGAGCAACAGCACGGCAGCAATGTGCCAGAGACGGGATTTCATGGTTGATAGCATGCTCCATCGTTCTGTCTGGCCATCATCAGCACCGCCTCACAGGAGAAGACGTGCAATAAAAGGCGCTCACCGAGCAGCGCATTCATCAACTTGTGGCATCCACTCTTATCATCAACCAGCGGCACCATAGGATGAGCCGCGTTCGGGGCAAGATGTTCCATATCTCGTGATTCTCCCTGCCAAGATGGAGGATGGCGACCCTTGCCAACCTTTCTCACACCATAACTGATCCCCCGACAGGCAGCCATGACAACCCGGTTGAAATGTGCGCACAACCCGACAGGAGCCAGCAACTCACAAGGGATAAACCGGATACAAGAAAAAAGTGGCTATGGGGTAATGGCGGTTGTACACCATCAGAAGATGGGTCAGCACCAACGGTATGGTGATATCGGATTGCTCTCTTTATCACGTTGGGTGATGAGCCAGCTTGCAGATTTATATTTCCAGCGCAAGGTAGCAGAGGTATCGGTTGACCAGGGTCATGCACCCTATATTATCATGCTCAAAATGAGCTGGCAGGATACAGCGACAGATGGGCACATCAGAAAGCCATATGGACATAGCAAAAATAATTTCCGGACCCACGCTGGTACTGGAAAAAGATAATGTGCACAGCGATGCGCTATGCAATCAGTTACGAGCCATTGGCATAAGCCAGATTACGGTGGTGGAGAGTGTCGAGGCGCTGGAACGTTGCGTGGCTGATGGCCCTGCCGCCATGATCATCTGCAATATCGATCTCGATTCGGCAAACTTGCTCACGCTGCTGAAAAATATTCGCAGTAGGGCACCTCATCACACACTGCCATTTTTGACCCTGACCTCAGGGACAGATCGCCCATTGATCGAACAATTTGTCCAGGCGAAAGTCTCTGACATTATCTTGACCCCGCTCAAGCCCGATACCCTTAAAACCAGGATCACTCGGCTGCTGTTGGCAACCAGCCAGTCGCAGCCCCCACTTTCACAATTTGAATTCGGTCGTTTGCACCGTTTTTCCAACAGCGATCTGGTCGCCAGCAATCAGGATAGTCCCACCATTCTGGTGGTTGACGATGTTCCAGATAATTTGATGCTGATCACCTCGGTATTTCGCAAAGAGTTTCATCTCAAGTTGGTCAAGGATGGCGAGAAAGCGATCAGGATCTGCCAGTCGAATAATCCCCCTGATCTGGTGCTGCTCGATATCATGATGCCCAATCTGAACGGATTCGATGTTGCCAGAATTTTGCGTGAACATCCCCACTCAGAACACATTCCCATCGTCTTTATGACGGCACTGGATGATATCTATTCCCGTAAACGGGCGATGAAACTCGGAGCTGTCGATTTTATCACCAAGCCGATCGACATCGAGATGCTGCGTTTTCGCATTGCCAATTTGATGCGGCTGGTGCATGCCAGAAGAGATCTGCAAAAAGAGTTCGATCAGATGCTTGAGCTCAACGCGCTCAAAGAGAGCCTCGAGTTCAATATCCGCTATGAAATTCGGGAACCCCTGCTCAACGCGCTACACCTGCTGGAAGAGCTGGCGGCCGACTCATCGCTCAACATGCTCCAAAAAACCCAGCTCTCCATCACCAGAAAATCGGTGGGCGATGCGCTGGCGTTGACCCGGCTGGCCAGCGAGATCTACCAGATTGAAACCGGCACCTTTGTGTTGAAAGCGGGTAAAGTCCAGCTCTTTAATATTTTCAATCGGCTTTCGGTGCAATTCAAAAATCTCTATGCCGGGAAAAAGCTCGATATCAAGCTGACCAAACCCAAAAATTACCTCTATGACGAGCTATTCATCGCAGGTGACGAATTTCTCTGTTATTCCGCGTTTCAAATATTGACACGGCTCGCTTGTGAGCATGCGGCGCCCTCCTCCTGCGTGGAAATTGTCTGTCTGAAATACCCCGACAGCATTATTTTAAATATTGATAGCTCGACCTTGCTGGATATCAACAATGTCCTCTCTCTGTTCGACAGATTCCCATCCTCTAATAACAACAAAGAAGCACACAGTCACAATGGCTATCATGGCAAAATCATGCTGGAAGCCCATGGCGCCACCGTCACTGTGTCGCTGGATGAAGAGACCCGGCTGCTGAATATCTCGGCGCACTTCCCGCAAAAAGAGGGTTTCAATCCATATCCAGAGTGAAAAGAATCACGATCACAGTACTCAGCGGTAACATCGCCGTGGATCATTTTTGGCTACTGCGATGGGTGAATAAAAAAAGGATTTATCACCCCTTTCCATTTATCGTCATCTGGTGGTTTACGCAACGGGGTATCTTTAATGCAAGCAGCAAGGGCGAACACCATGAAGCTACCCATTATCCTGTTGGGTTATCTCATTTATACCCCACTCAACAAACCCATCCATTAAGGAGATAACATGAGTCTCATTCGCCGCGTTATCCCCTTGTATGTTCATATTGCCCACCTGTTTCTGGGCTTGCTGCTGGTGTTTGCCCTGATCACCCTTGGTCACCAATATCGGCAGACCAAAACCATGTTGATGAAAGAGGCGGAAGAGAGATTCAGCCTGATTGGCCAACTCACGACCCAGGAGCTGGAAGGGCTGTTTAGCTCCTCGGCCCTGAGTGTCAATCTGCTCGCCCAGCAGCGCTTGACCAAGGCCACAACCCTGGCAGACCGCATGGCCAACATCCCCTATATGGCGACCCTGTTAACAGGGCTGCCCTCGGCCAACAGGGTCTATGCCGGTTACAACAACGGCGATGTGTTCCGGCTGATGCGCTGGCCTGCCGACACCGAGGTGCAACATCTGACTCCCCCTGCCAATACCCGCTGGATCGTCAAAAGCGTCCGGCATCAGGAGGCAACCACGCTCACCGATATCTTCGCGCTGGCCGACAACCTCACCGTCATCGAGCATCAACAGGTATCAGGGCAGCTCTTTGATGCCAGAGAGCGCCCCTGGTTTATTCAGGCCAAGCAGGCCGGGCGACTGGTTCAGACACCACCCTACATCACGCTCGATACCCGGGAAGTCAACGTGAGTGTTGCCAAACCGATGCAAAACGGGGCTGGCGTCATCGGGGTAGATATGAGCCTTCGCTCCATCGAACGCCTGCTCAAGTCCGCCATGATCACCCCCAATATGCGGCTGGCTATTGTCAATGATCGGGGAGAACTGATGACCAGCCATAAGGGCGGGATGATCATTCACGGTGAGAACGGCACCTTTAGACTGGCCAAGATAGCGGAGGCCGACCTTCCGATGCTTCCACGACTCATCGATGCCAGCCAACGCCAGAAGATCGATAAACTGACGTTTCAATCAGACGGTCGAGATTGGCAAGGTATGCATATTGAGCTGCCGGAAGCGGATGAGTCACGACAATCACTCTGGATTGCGGCGCCTGTCGATGAACTGCTGGCCAAGGTCATCACCATTCGCAATCAGACCTTCCTTCTGTCGGGCATCTTCCTGATCTTTGCCCTGTTCGCGGCTATCAAGCTGGCCAGAACCGCCGCCAGGCCCCTTGATGATCTGACAGAAGAAGCAGGAAAAATCGCCCACTTCGACTTCAACGACCCGATCAGGGTCAACTCCTATATTGCTGAAATCATCGATCTCTCCCAAGCCATGGGCGACATGAAATCGACCATCCAGCGCTTTTTGCAGCTTTCCACCTCCCTCTCCAGCGAGACCAGTTTCCCCCGCTTGCTGGTGCGGCTGCTCACCGAAATGCAGCAACTGACCGGTGCAACAGGCTGCATGCTCTACCTCTCCGATAGCGGCAACAAGACGCTGTCTCTGGCAGGGTTGTGCTGGAATGGCGAGGTGCAGGAGCAAACGCCGCTCCACAGTATCGGAACCCTCAATCAGCCAAAACACCCACTGTTCCAGAGCTTGCAAGGAGTAGAACTGGAACCCGTTGCGTTGGTCACCAGCGAATTGCAGATCCTGTTTCCCTACATTGAGGAGAGCGACACGCCGCTGACCTTCTGGCCGATTGGCCTGAAAAACCGTGATGGCCAACTGCTCGGCACCCTGGTGTTTTTGATCGATGAACGGAAGAAGTCCCTGACCCCGCAGCGGATGGCATTTGTCAACGCGCTCTCTTCTACCGCCGCCGTGGCACTCACCACCCAGCGACTGCTGGAGGAGCAGCGCAATCTGCTGGAAGCCTTTATCCAGCTCATCGCAGGGGCCATCGATGCCAAGAGCCCCTATACCGGTGGCCACTGTCAACGAGTCCCCGAACTGACCAAGATGCTGGCAGAAGCGGCATGTGAGGCCAAGGAGGGCCCCTTCCAACACTTCTCGCTCGATGAAAAACAGTGGGAAGCAATACATATCGCGGCTTGGCTGCACGACTGCGGCAAAGTCACCACTCCGGAGTTTGTGGTCGACAAGGCCACCAAGCTGGAAACCCTGTGCGATCGCATTCACGAGGTCAGGATGCGCTTTGAAGTGCTGAAACGGGATGCCGAGATTGCCTACTGGCAGGCACGTCTCCATGGGGGTGATGAGGCCACGTTACAGGCCACGCTGCAACAGCAATGGCAACAGCTGGATGAGGAGTTTGCCTTTATCGCCCATTGCAACGAAGGGGGCGAATTTATGGCCACAGAGGATATTGCAAGGCTGCTGCAGATCGCGGGCCGCACCTGGCAGCGCACGCTCTCCGATCGGATTGGGATCTCTCAGGATGAACTGGCGCGCAAACAGCGGGCCGCGGAGTCACCGCTGCCGGTCACCGAACCCTTGTTGGCCGATCGCCCGGATCACCTCTTCACCCGCAGCAACCGCGACCGCCTTGCCCCTGACAACCCTTGGGGATTTCAGGTCAACACCCCTGAATACCTCTATAACCGCGGCGAGCTCTACAACCTCGCCATCCGCCGGGGCACCCTCACAGATGAGGAGCGCTACAAGATCAACGAGCACATGATCCAGACCATCATCATGCTCGAAAAACTCCCCTTCCCCGCCAACCTGAAACAGGTGCCGGAAATCGCAGGGGGACACCATGAGAAGATGGATGGCACTGGTTATCCCAAGCGGCTGAAACGGGACGAGATGAGCATCCCTGCCCGGATGATGGCCATCGCCGATATCTTCGAGGCGCTGACCGCCGGCGATCGCCCCTACAAGAAAGCCAAATCTCTCTCGGAGGCCATCCGCATCATGGGATTCATGCAACAGGATCACCATATCGACCCCGAGCTGTTTGCGCTCTTTCTCCGCTCTGGCGTCTACCTGCGCTATGCCAAGCGTTACATGAGCTCGGAGCTCATTGACGAGGTGGATATCAGCCCCTATCTCGCCAGCCATTGATCGCCGCGAGGCACTCTGGGTTACCTGATGCCTGCAGTCTGGGGATCTGCATGCAGACCCGCCGTCTTGTCACCGGTGGTCACCCCGATGCGTAATAGAGATGAGGAGGATATGCACCGGACAGCCATGCTAATCCTCTCCATGGTACCTTGTTCTGACTGACCTTACGGACACTTGCCAATAACGGTAATCGAACAAAAAAACGAGAAAAATCAAAATAGATAGCCAATTAAAATGACATAATTGACTATAGTTCAATCGAACGTTTGAAAAACGTGACTACTTCACATGGACCCAGTGCAATGACCACTGAACGGGAACTGTTGATCCGCTCACTGTTTGATGAGTACATCGAGCTGTATTCATCACGGGATGATCGGCTCACCACGCGGTTTAGCGACAATTTCAGCGGTTTTGCCGGCAGCAATGATGTTCTGGTTACCGATAGGGATGAGTGGATACGGATAACCCGCCGCGATTTTGCCCAGATCCCGGACAGGATCCGCCTGGAAATACTCGATGTAACCCTGCAAGATCTGGCCGCGGATGTGGTGGCTGTCACCGCCTTCTTCCATATCCATCTACCGAAATCCGAACCTATCCTGTCTCGGCAAACTGCCAGACTGGTGCTGATGTTTCGGCATGAAGCCATAGAGTGGAAAATTGCTCACAGCAGTATCTCCATCCCTTACGGTCTGGCTCGCGAGAACGAAATCTATCCGATGACCAATCTGGAGGAGCGCCAGCATGAGCTGGAGCTCATTATCGAGCTCAGAACCAAAGAGCTGGCCGAAGCGAACCGGAAACTGGAAGCACTCAGCAATACCGACGGGCTCACCAATATCGGCAACCGCCGTCTGTTCGACAACTCATTGAACCAGGCCTGGGAGCGCTGTATTCAGACAAAGATGCCGATTGCGCTCATCATGCTCGACATCGATCATTTCAAGCAGTTCAACGACCTCTATGGCCACGTTGCCGGTGACGAGTGCCTTCGATTGCTGGCCCATACCCTGGCGCAATCCGGGCGCCGCTCAGGGGAGTTGGTGGCTCGCTACGGCGGAGAGGAATTTGTCATCCTGCTGCCACATGTCGAGCGTCAATCCGCCTATGAAATTGCCCAACATATCCAGCGGCTGATTTTTGCACTCGCGCAGCCACACGCACAGAATGGCACCGGCCTGGTGACCGTTAGCATGGGTGTTGCCTGCCTCAGACCATCGAGTCACCGGCAGCCGTCTGAACTGGTAAAACTGGCTGATGCTGCGCTCTACACCGCCAAATCATCCGGCCGTAACTGCATCAGAGTGGCGGAGTCACCCAGCCTCCCGCAATCTGTCTGCCCATAAGACCCTCATACGCCCCCATCCTCCTCACGGGGAACCACTGCGCGCTAACCATGCACGGCAAGGCTCAACGCATCCCATCGCAACATGCCTTCCCACTGATCCAGTGTGCTTTGGTAGGTATCCGCCGCGTTGTAATGGGCCATGGCATGCAAGCGGGCATGATAGCCAAGTCGCTTGACCACATCGGGCATGGCATTGAGGCTTGCCAGCACCCGCGCCAGATCGCCGGGATCGTTTGGCTGATATTTGCGGCAATTCACGTCATCGGTGAGGTGTCGGTCCCACCAGGCGCCATCAGCCGGGATCACCACGCATAATCCTGCCGCCATGGCCTCCAGAATGGAGAGACCGAACGGCTCCTGATGGCTGGTGGAGACAAAAATGCCGCATTGAGACCGGATCTCGTCAAGATTGGCGGGATTGGCATACCAGTGTGTATCTGGCAGCTGTGGCTGAGGCTGGCTGCAGGGTTGCAGCGTGCCCTTGGGCTGCAGATAGCACACCATCAGCTCGGGGCGAGCGTCAGGGATCCGTTGATGGGCGGCAAGCATGGTCTCCAGTCCTTTCCAGCGCAGCAACGAGGCCGCCCACAAAATGCAGGGCCCACCCAGGGTCGCTTTGGGCCAATCAATCTCGCTCAAACCGTTGGTAAATGGCTGCCAGTGTGACGGGAACTCGGTCTCGCCAAGCCGGGCCAGCAACGCCGCCAGGGAGCTGCGTGTCGATTCGAGATAAAACACAAAACTCGCCCGTTGCAGTGCTCTGGCAGAGAGCCCCGAGCACCCCACAGGGCCATGGATCAGCTGAACCACCCGGCACCGCAACCAGCGGGCCGCCCAGTAACAACAGAGATCCACCCCCGGCCCGGACGCCGCCACCAGGCACTTCACCTGCCCCAGACGCAACACCAGCCAGAGGATCAGCAGGGTCTGCCACCCCTGTTTGAGCAGATAGCCGATGCCGGACTCCCGCCCCTTCAATATGTGGGGCAGCCAAAGAGGATGATGCTGGCAACGGGGCCAGGAGTCGGGATCCTGAGTCAACACATGGCATGTGAGCCCGGGCATCCGCTTGGCCAACTCATCGAGCAGCACTTCGGTCGCAACCTTGGAGCCCCCGCGAAACGGGATGGGATCCACGACGATGATCTTTCCAAACACCGGCTCAGTTTGCATGCTCATCTTGCTGCTCCCTTACTCTGGTACCTTGCGGCGGCCAAACCCCAACTGCACTTTTTGCGCCACTCTTGCCATCCCACC
>NZ_QAJD01000110.1:15323-16418 GCF_003061465.1 Aeromonas sp. HMWF017 | reverse complement strand
TCACGATGCAGAGACTCTCTTTATACTGCTCGCGCAGGGCGTTGAGGCGCAGGGCATACTCGCGAGCAGCAGCGGGATCATGGATAGAGCAGGGGCCGACAATGACCAGCAGGCGCTGATCGTCTCCGGCCAGAATGGCTTCCACTTCGCGACGGGCATCCAGCAGATTCTGGGCAATGGTATCGGTGATCGGAAACGCGTGTGCAAGCTCGCTCGGAGTGATCAGTGACTCCAGGCGACGGGTGCGCAATTCATCTGTGTGAATGGACATACAACTCAAGTCTCGAGTGGGTGGTGTCAGCCGCAAGGGGCGAAAAAGCAAAGAGATAAAATAAAGCAAAAGTCCCCTGATTGAAACCTTGGGGGGCTCTGATAGGATGTGAGGCCAAAATCGATTCCAAATGAGGTAGATAGCGTGGCAAAGCCAGGGGCAACCGGGGTCACCCGCATCATCAACGCAACCGGTTACAGCATGAAGGGGCTCAAGTCAGCCTGGATTAACGAGGCGGCTTTTCGGCAGGAGCTGATGCTGATCCTGTTGCTGATGCCACTTGCCTTCTGGCTGGGGGATTCTCTCAACCAGATCCTGCTGCTTATCGTCATCAGCTGGCTGGTGGTGATCGTCGAGATCCTCAACTCCGCCATTGAAGCTGTGGTAGACAGGGTTGGCTCCGAGCATCATGAGCTCTCCGGTCGCGCCAAGGATCTGGGCTCTGCCGCCGTCTTTATCGCGTTGGCCCTCAATGCCCTGGTGTGGGGCGCGCTGGTAGGCCGCAACCTGTTGGGGTGGTGGTAAGCCATCACGCTGCTTTGAGGTTCTGCTTCATACAAAAGCCCGTCATCACGACGGGCTTTTTGCTGCGCAGATAAGGGTCTATCAGTGGAGGATGCGGGCACGGATGGTGCCGTTGATCTCCTTGAGCTTGGCGAGCGCCTTCTCGCTGTGCTCGGTCTCCACGTCGATCACCACGTAACCGATATGGCTGCTGGTCTGCAGGTATTGACCGGCGATGTTGATCCCCTCTTCGGCGAAGATCTGGTTGATCTGGTTCATCACGCCCGGCTGGTTGCGGTGAATGTGCAGCAGGCGGCTGG
>NZ_QAJD01000110.1:0-15313 GCF_003061465.1 Aeromonas sp. HMWF017 | reverse complement strand
CCGATGTTCTCCTGCGCCTCATGGGTGGTGCCACCGATGTGCGGGGTCAGGATGACGTTCTCCAGCCCACGCAGCGGGCTTTGGAACTCCTCGTCATTGGACTTGGGCTCGACCGGGAAGACGTCGATGGCGGCGCCGGCAATATGGCCGCTTTTGATGACGTCAGCCAGCGCATCGATATCCACCACGGTACCGCGGGCGGCGTTGATGAAGATGGCGCCCGGCTTCATCATCCGCAGTTGCTCGGCACCGATCATGTTCTTGGTGGAGGCGGTCTCCGGCACGTGCAGGCTGATGACGTCAGACATATTGAGCAGCTCGACCATGCTCGGCACTTGAATGGCGTTACCCAGCGAGAGCTTGTTCTCGATATCGTAGTAATAAACCTTCATGCCGATGCTCTCGGCGATGATGCCGAGCTGGGTACCGATGTGGCCGTAGCCGATGATGCCGAGCTTCTTGCCGCGCGCTTCCACCGAGCGGTTGGCCAGTTTTTCCCACACGCCGCGATGGCACTTGGCGTTTTTCTCGGGGATGCCGCGCAGCAGCAGCAGGATCTCGCCCAGTACCAGCTCGGCGACCGAACGGGTGTTGGAGAAGGGGGCGTTGAAGACCGGAATACCGCGGATCTGGGCCGCTTCCAGCTCGACCTGGTTGGTACCGATGCAGAAGCAGCCGATGGCGACCAGCTTGTTGGCGGCGTCGAGGACTTTCTCGGTGATCTGGGTGCGGGAGCGCAGCCCGATGAAATGAACGTCGCGGATCTGCTCGATCAGCTCCTCTTCGGAAAGCGAGGTCTTGAGATACTCCACACTGGTGTAACCTGCGGCACGAAAGGTCTCTACGGTGTTGGGGTGAACCCCCTCCAGCAGCAGAACCTTGATTTTATCCTTGTCCAACGAAAACTTGGCAGTCATGACGATCCCTCTGTATGTGCAAACGTAAGTGCAGATTTGGTGTGCGAAGAAAACCGTAAAGTAGCAAAAACGTTTGGGAGAGGGAATATTTGTGACGAAAGTCAAATTCTTTGAAGTTATCAACGAATGTTGTAAACATCCGTATGCAACTTGTTGAGGGATAAATAAAAACGGCGCCATCAGGCGCCGTCATTTATTCACAGTGCAATGTTTGGGTCATATCCCATCCCGGGGCTCAATCAACGCCGCTGCTGCGTCAGAGGTGGCAGAGTGGCGCTGGCGTGCGAGGGAGGATGCCGCTGCACTGTGCTACCGGTGTCGGGATTACTGGGTAATCACGCCGTCAGGCGTACCGATCAGGACCACGTCGGCGCCGCGCGCGGCGAACAGGCCGTTGGTGACCACGCCAACAATGGCGTTCAGTCGCACTTCCAGCGCCTTGGCGTCGGTAATGGCCATGCCTTTTACATCCAGAATGTGGTTGCCGTTGTCGGTGACCACGCCTTCACGCCACACCGGGTTGCCACCCAGTTTGCGGATTTCACGGGCCACGTATTCGCGGGCCATCGGGATCACTTCCACCGGCAGCGGGAACTGGCCCAGCACGTCGACGGTTTTGGTGTTGTCGATGATGCAGATGAACTTGTCTGCGACGGCGGCAACGATCTTCTCGCGGGTCAGGGCTGCGCCACCACCCTTGATCATGTCGCGGGTTGCGTTGATCTCGTCGGCGCCATCCACATAGACGGAGAGGGCGTCGATCTCGTTGAGATCATATACGGTGATGCCGAAGCCCTTGAGGCGCTCGGTAGAGGCCACGGAGCTGGATACCGCCCCCTTGATCTCGTCCTTCATGGTCGCCAGCGCGTCGATAAAGTGGTTGACGGTAGAGCCGGTGCCCACCCCGACGATGGTGCCGGGAACCACATACTTGAGCGCAGCCCAACCGGCCGCCTTCTTCATTTCATCTTGAGTCATGATCGTTCCTTAAGAAAAAGCGGGCGCATTATATCCAACCCGGTACCCCGTCGCGACCTTGTTGCTCACGTTCCGGGGCAAAAAGAGGGACTTTGTAAATCGTTTGCCTGTTTATTCTGCGTTTGCGCGCACAAAGCCGGGGCTGCCGGCCAAAAACAGCCTATTCAAAGCGCCAGCAGTGGCTCGGGGTGATGATCTGGGGCAGCGGCACATCCCACTCCTCTTGCGGGACGGCATCTATCTGCTGGCAGTCGTGGGCAATGCCGAGTGGCTTGGGGCCCAGCTTGTGCTCATGCCAGATGGCGAGAGTGCGATCGTAGTAGCCGCCCCCCATGCCAAGACGATTGCCCTGGGCATCGAAGGCGACCAGCGGGGTGCAGATAAGATCGAGCGTGCTGTGGGGCACCACCTGCAGGATATCCAGCTCCGGCTCTTCGATGCCGTAGCGGTTGCGTACCATGGGGCTGGTGGCGGTATAGCGCAAAAAGAGCAGGTGACCCAGGGTAAAGGGGTGGAGCACCGGCAGGTAGACCTCTTTGTGCTGGGCCCACAGCCAATGGATGGTGGGCAAGGGGTTGATCTCCCCGTCATTGGCCAGATAGAGGGCAATGCGTTTGGCGGCGAGGATCTCGGGGTGTTGCTTGAACTGGGCCAGCAGCTGTTGGGCCGCCGCCTGCTGCTCGGCCGGACTCAGATTTTTGCGGCGTTGACGAACCAGTTGGCGCAGGGATTGACGTTCGGGTTGGGACTCATGCATGGGGAACCTCTGGTATAGCTGCGCATCGATGGCTTGAACGCGCTCTACCTTAGCACATTCACTCTTGACGTTAAGGGGGACAGGGGAACTCCCGCCCCGGACGGCTGATGCCCGGAACGGTGGGATAAATGCTGGCTGATCCGTTAGTGAGTCAACAAGGGCCAGGGTGTGGCCCCTGTTGACAGCATGTCGGCGCGCCAGACTCTGGTCAGTTACTTGTCAGCCTTGCCGCGCATCTGGTGCTTCACAAACACTGCAATGAGTGCCGCTACCGCGAGTGCCATCGGGTAGAAACTCATGCTCACCACCGCCAACGGCGACAGGGCGAAGATGGATCCCAGCAGCAGCGCCTGTGCGCCCCAGGGGATCAGACCCTGTACCACGCAGGAGAAAATATCGAGCATGGAGGCGGCGCGGCGCGGGGTGACACCGTGGTGTTCGGCCAGATCCCGGGCTACCTTGCTGGCGACGATAATAGCCACCGTGTTGTTGGCGGTGCAGAGGTTGGTGA
This sequence comes from Aeromonas sp. HMWF017, assembly GCF_003061465.1. Lineage (NCBI taxonomy): Bacteria > Pseudomonadati > Pseudomonadota > Gammaproteobacteria > Aeromonadales > Aeromonadaceae > Aeromonas > Aeromonas sp. HMWF017. The sequence goes on along the minus strand of NZ_QAJD01000110.1, from coordinate 12,150 downwards.
GGCTCACCACCCCGGCGATGCCGAGCTCGGCCGCTTTTTCGTTCTGTTCACCATTGTGCTCGCGAGTGAAACGGGCAATCAGGGCGCTGATGCGCTCGCTGATCCAGGCCAGTCCACCCTGACGCTCCATCAGGGCGCCGAGGCCGCCGATCAGCATGGAGAGCAGGAAGATCTCCTGCATGCCGGTAAAGCCCTGATAGATATCCTTGCTGAACTGACCGATGGCGTAGCCGTTGATCATGCCCACCGCTCCGGCGGCCAGAATACCGATCCCCAGCACCACAAACACATTCACCCCAGCGAGCGCCAGCCCCAAGATCAGAAGATAAGGCATTACCTTGAACAGCTCGATGGCGCTGCCGCTGGCAGGGGATTCACCCACTGAGCCCAGGGTCAGATAGAGCAGGATCACCGCGATGGCAGCAGGGGCAGCAATCTTGAAGTTCTCGCGGAACTTGTCCTTCATCTCGCACCCCTGACTGCGGGTTGCTGCTATGGTGGTGTCGGAGATGATGGAGAGGTTATCGCCAAACATGGCGCCGGAGAGAATGGTGCCTGCCATCAGCACCGGATCGATACCGGCCGCCTGCGCCACGCCCAGCGCGACCGGCGCCACGGCACCTATAGTGCCCATGGAGGTGCCCATAGCGGTAGCAATAAAGGCAGAGATGAGGAACAGCCCGGGCAACAGCGCCCAGCCAGGGATGAGAGACAGGCCCAGTGCCACAGTAGCATCAACCCCGCCGGTGGCCTTGGCCACGCTGGCAAAGGCGCCCGCCAGCAGATAGATAAGGCACATCGCCATGATATTGCTGTGGCCGACCCCCTTGAAGAAGGTCTCCAGATTGCTGTTGAAGCTCTCTTTGCCAAGCAGCAGGGCGAGCATCACCGCAGGCAAGGCTGCAACCGGAGCGGGCAGTTGATAGAAGGCGAACTCGACCCCCTGCAGGGTCAGCCAGGTACCGGTACCGATAAAGAGTGCGAGAAAAACCAGAAGTGGCAGCAAGGCCCTGGCACTGGGTTGGATCTGGATCATGTGTTCCTCTGAAATTGAACAATGACCTCCTGTCATAAACTGCTTTGTACCTGTATCGGATAGGGATAGGGGGAAAACAGGGCGGGCATCCTGCCGCATTGGGGTGCCCACAGTAGTGAGTCAACCTCGCTTGGTCAAGATAGACGTCCAGATGGATAGGTGTTTTTGTTTGATGATTCTGGTGTAATTGATTTATCCAAAGAATATTCGGAAAAATAAGTTGGCGTTGTTTATTGTTCATTGCTGTTCTGGCGCAGTCCGCGGGTATCTGGGGGTATCGCGTGCCTTTAGTAAGGAAAGAGGTAAACGATAAGATCTCTGCATGCCATCTTGGGGATTTTTCCCGCAGCCCTCTCTCTATCTCTACGTGAGCATTGTACGGATATTTCCAGAACGCGTGGACACAAGACCTGGGCTGTGTGGTTACTGTGTCAATTTCTCCACCGCCTGAACGGCTGTTGTGATGGCGTCCTGTTCCAGCGTCAGCGGAATGTGGCCAATTCCGGGCAGCAGGGTGACAGGCCAGGAGATGCCGAGACGTCTTAACTCAGGTTCAAGTTGATCTGTTTGGAAGGCTTCGTCATTTGCACCCGCGATCACGGCGCAGGGACGTTGCACATTGCGCAAATTCTGCTGATAGTCGCGCTCTGGCTGAAAGTTCGAGGCAAGGTTGAAGGAGTAGGAGGGGGTCAGCAGGGATTTCGCCTCATCATTGAGGGCAAAGTTCAGCACGGTCAGATGGTTGAGTGCGGAAATATGGAAACCGTTGAGGATGCTCAGGGCGATGAGGCGAGGCAAGCCGACACGCACCCAGCCACCGCTGTTGGGCCGGTAGTTGGCGGCCGTGGGGCCGAGATAGGGGGAGAGCAGCAGATAGCTCTCGAACAGGGTTTGTCGCGCACTGCCAGCAACACGCAGGACAAAGCCACCCCCTGACGAGAAGCCGACGAGTGTTGCAGGCTTGTCGGGGGCTACCGACTTGATGAAATCTTCCAGATCGTCCTCAAGCTGGCCGATGTAGGCAATGGTGCCTTTGTTGCCCGATGCGCCATGGCCGCGAATATCGAGGGCGTAGGCGTCATATCCCGCTTGCGAAAAGGCGTCCGCCATCTTGTGCATGCTCTGGCTGCTGGCAGAAGAGCCATGAACCAGTACCACGCTGCCCTTGACCTTGTTGTTCTTCGTATTGCCCTCTGCGCCATAGTGCCGATAGGCCAGCTGCGTGCCGTCACGCGCCGGGTATCTTGAGAGGGGTGGCATGTTGCTCCAGCCACTCCCCTTGAAAGGGTCGTTGATGCTGGCCATCGCCGGTGCCAAGCTCGGCCCGCCAAACAGCAGAGCCGCGGCCAGTATGACCAGGGTCAGTGATATCAACCCCACAGCAAACAGCAATCCTGCGCTCATCCTTGCACCTCGTTTGATATCGACACGGGCGTTGCCCTGATTTTGCTTATGCTGGCATTTCACTCGTTCGAACCTATCAGATGGCACCCGGTCTGCCAAATGATGGAGTGAGACGATGAAAAACGGCCTGTGACCAAAAGGAAGTACTTGGCCAGCCAGCGGGCGCTGCCGTTGGCGAGTGCAGCAAGGAGTGGTGGCATCATGGCTTTTCAAACCCGGCGCGGGCTGGTAAAACGGTCTCTTTCCATAATTAAAAGAGATGAGAGGGTGGAGATGGACAATCCGATCCGTGTGGCCGTGATGGGCTGTAATGGTCGTATGGGCAAGGTGCTGCTGGAGGCCATCACCAACACCGATGGCGTAGTGGTCGGTGCCGCGCTGGAGCGGCCGGGTTCGGCGGTGATCGGCCTTGATGCCGGTGAGCTCAATGGGCTGGGCCATCTGGGTGTGGCCATCAGCGATAGTCTGGACAAGGTGCGCGATGAGTTTGATCTCATCATCGACTTCACCCGCCCCGAGGTGACCCTTGCCAATCTGGCCTTTGCGCTGGCCCACCACAAGCAGATGGTGATCGGCACCACCGGTTTTGACGATGCAGGCAAGGCCGCCCTGAAAGAGGCGGGCAAGCAGATCGGTATCGTGTTCGCCTCCAACTACTCGGTCGGGGTCAACCTGGTGTTCAAGTTGCTGGAACAGGCCGCCAAGGTGATGGGGGATTATACCGACATCGAGATCATCGAAGGCCACCATCGCCACAAGGTGGATGCGCCATCCGGTACTGCGCTCTCCATGGGTGAAGTGGTCGCCAAAACCCTGGGTCGCGATCTCAAGGAGTGCGCCGTCTATGGTCGCGAGGGGATCACTGGCGAGCGGGATCGCAACACTATCGGCTTTGCCACCATTCGCGCCGGCGATCTGGTGGGGGAGCATACCGTCATGTTTGCCGATATCGGCGAGCGGGTGGAGATCAGCCACAAGGCCTCCAGCCGCCTGACCTTCGCCAACGGTGCTGTGCGGGCGGGCAAGTGGCTTTGTCAGCAGGGTGCCGGTCTTTATGACATGCAGGATGTGCTCAATCTCAAGTGATGCCTCTGAGCGACACTTTCGTATTACTGCTACCCAGTGAAAAACCCCGGCTTGCCGGGGTTTTTGCTGTCAGTCAGCCAGAGTTTGTGTAAAAAGACACACTATAGGCAATTTTTATCTGAATGCCTTATAAATCACACTATTGCGTTATCCACCAGATTTTTCCTTCCTGAATGTCATCACCAGGTAACGGATTTGAGCATCTTTATGGCTGATTAAGCCATTTTTTTACACCGACAAGAAAAGACTAAAAATTCAAACGCGGAAAAACGTTTTCCATTTTTCATGTTCACTCTTGTCATCGTAAAAGCGTTAAATTTGTCATTAATGTTTTTTTTGTAAAAATAAATGCCATTGTTTTAATTGGTTTTTTTGTTTGTTTTTGTCGTTATCGCTAGCTTGGTGGCATCTTTTGGTGGTGGTTTTTTCTTTTCTTTCGCGGGAGGGGGTTGCAAAGCGGGCAGGTGCATAGATAATGGGTAATGTTGCTTTTTTATTGAATTTAGATGCATTTCATCTGAGAAAAGACGTTGAAATGCCACTTTTTTTAAGTAGAATGCGCCCAATTTGCCAGAAATCTGCCGGGTTCGAGTCCTGTCCAAGACCGGAACCGAGCCCGCAACACCCAGGTAAATTGCTGAATTTAAAGCTAAATAACTGGAGGTTGTCTTGAATCACACTGCATTGCTAGTGCTGGAAGATGGAACTGTGTTCAAAGGCGTGTCGATAGGCGCCGAGGGATGTTCCGTTGGTGAAGTGGTTTTCAATACGTCGATGACGGGCTATCAGGAAATCCTCACCGATCCCTCTTATTCCCGTCAGATAGTCACCCTCACTTACCCCCATATAGGCAACACCGGCACCAACAGCGAAGATGAAGAGTCCAGTCAGATCCATGCTCAGGGATTGATCATCCGGGACCTTCCGATACTTGCCTCCAATTTCCGCAATCAGCAATCCCTCTCCGAATACCTCAAGTCTCACAACATCGTTGGCATCGCCGACATCGACACCCGTAAACTGACCCGCATCCTGCGCGAGAAAGGCGCTCAGGCTGGCTGCATTCTGGCCGGGAAACAGGTCGATGAAGCCTATGCTCTCGAACAGGCCCGCGCCTTCCCCGGTCTGAAGGGGATGGATCTGGCCAAAGAGGTGACGGTTGGTGAGGCGTACAACTGGACCGAAGGGAGCTGGCAGCTTGGCAAGGGGCACGTCACCCCGGATGCCGACCAGCTGAAATACCACGTGGTAGCCTATGACTTTGGCGTCAAGCGCAACATCCTGCGGATGCTGGTTGACCGTGGCTGCCGCCTGACCGTGGTGCCTGCCAAGACCCCGGCCGCCGAGGTACTGGCGATGAACCCGGATGGCATCTTCCTCTCCAACGGCCCCGGCGACCCCGAGCCGTGCGACTACGCCATCGAGGCCATCAAGGCTTTCCTTAATACCAGCACGCCGGTATTCGGCATCTGTCTGGGTCACCAGCTGCTGGGTCTGGCCTCCGGTGCCAAGACCGTCAAGATGAAGTTTGGCCACCACGGCGCCAACCATCCGGTGAAGAGCCTCGATGACAACACCGTCATGATCACCGCTCAGAACCACGGCTTTGCGGTAGACGAGAACAGCCTGCCGGATTGCCTGCGCGCCACCCACGTCTCCCTGTTCGATGGCTCCCTGCAAGGTATCCATCGCACCGACCGTCCGGCCTTCAGCTTCCAGGGGCACCCTGAAGCGAGCCCGGGCCCGCACGACTGTGCCGGTCTTTTTGACCACTTTATCGAATTGATTAAGCAGTATCGCGCCTAAGAAATAGAGGAAAGAGTTTCATGCCAAAACGTAATGACCTTCAGAGCATCCTGATCCTCGGCGCCGGCCCCATCGTCATCGGCCAAGCCTGCGAATTTGACTACTCCGGCGCCCAGGCGTGCAAAGCCCTGCGCGAGGAGGGCTACCGCGTCATTCTGGTCAACTCCAATCCGGCCACCATCATGACCGACCCGGAGATGGCAGACGCCACCTACATCGAGCCCATCACCTGGGAAGTGGTGCGCGAAATCATCAAGAAAGAGCGCCCGGACGCCATCCTGCCCACCATGGGCGGCCAGACTGCGCTTAACTGCGCACTGGCGCTGGAGAAGCATGGCGTGCTGGCCGAGTTCGGTGTCGAGATGATCGGTGCCACCGCCGACGCCATCGACAAGGCCGAAGACCGCTCCCGCTTTGACAAGGCGATGCGCAGCATTGGCCTCGAGTGCCCGCGTGCCGGCATCGCCCACAACATGGAAGAGGCGTGGGGCGTGCAGCAGATGGTCGGTTTCCCCTGCATCATCCGTCCCTCCTTTACCATGGGCGGCTCCGGTGGCGGCATCGCCTACAACACCGAAGAGTTCGTCGAGATCTGCGAGCGCGGTCTGGACTTGTCGCCGACCAAAGAGCTGCTCATCGACGAGTCGCTGATCGGCTGGAAAGAGTACGAGATGGAAGTGGTGCGGGATCGCAACGACAACTGCATCATCGTCTGCGCCATCGAAAACTTCGACCCCATGGGTATCCACACCGGTGACTCCATCACGGTCGCGCCAGCCCAGACGCTGACCGACAAGGAGTACCAGCTGATGCGTAACGCCTCCATGGCGGTGCTGCGCGAGATCGGCGTCGAGACCGGCGGCTCCAACGTCCAGTTCGGTATCAACCCGAAAGATGGTCGCATGGTCATCATCGAGATGAACCCGCGGGTGTCGCGCTCCTCTGCGCTGGCTTCCAAGGCGACCGGTTTCCCCATCGCCAAGATCGCTGCCAAGCTCGCCATCGGTTACACCCTCGACGAGCTGATGAACGACATCACCGGCGGCCGTACTCCGGCCTCCTTCGAGCCGGCCATCGACTACGTGGTCACCAAGGTGCCGCGCTTCAACTTTGAAAAATTCGCCGGTGCCAACGACCGTCTGACGACCCAGATGAAGTCGGTCGGCGAAGTGATGGCCATCGGCCGCAACTTCCAGGAGTCCCTGCACAAGGCGCTGCGCAGCCTCGAAACCGGCAAAACCGGCTTCGACCCCATGGTTGACCTCAATGCCCCGGACTCCCTGACCCGCATCCGTCACGAGCTGCAGGACGCCGGTAGCGACCGTATCTTCTATATCGCCGATGCGTTCCGCGCCGGTCTCTCCATGGACGGCATCTTCAAGCTGACCAAGATTGACCCCTGGTTCCTAGTACAGATTGAAGATCTGGTGAAGCTGGAAGAAGAGGTGAAAGAGCGCGGCATGGCCGGTCTCGATGCCGACTTCCTGCGTGCCCTCAAGCGCAAAGGCTTTGCCGATGCCCGTCTGGCCAAGATCCTCGGTGTGGCCGAAGGGGAAGTGCGCAAACTGCGCGCCCGCCACAACATCTTCCCGGTCTACAAGCGGGTCGATACCTGCGCCGCCGAGTTCGCCACCAACACCGCCTACATGTATTCGAGCTATGACGAGGAGTGCGAAGCGGCCCCGAGCAACCGCGACAAGATCATGATCATCGGCGGCGGCCCGAACCGTATCGGTCAGGGTATCGAGTTTGACTACTGCTGCGTGCATGCGGCGCTGGCCCTGCGCGAAGATGGTTACGAGACCATCATGGTCAACTGCAACCCGGAGACCGTCTCCACCGATTACGACACTTCGGATCGTCTCTACTTCGAGCCGGTGACCCTGGAAGATGTGCTGGAAATCGTGCGCATCGAAAAACCCAAGGGCGTGATTGTCCAGTACGGTGGCCAGACCCCGCTGAAACTGGCCCGTGCACTGGAAGCCAACGGCGTACCGATCATCGGTACCAGCCCGGATGCCATCGACCGCGCCGAAGACCGCGAGCGCTTCCAGTCTGCCGTCGAGCGCCTCGGCCTCAAGCAGCCGGAAAACGGCACCGTCACCGCGCTGGAGCAGGCCGTGCTGCTGGCCGAGCGTATCACCTACCCGCTGGTAGTTCGCCCCTCCTACGTGCTGGGTGGCCGCGCCATGGAAATCGTCTATGACGAGCAGGATCTGCGTCGCTACTTCGCCGAGGCGGTGAGCGTCTCCAACGAATCGCCGGTACTGCTGGATCGCTTCCTGGACGATGCCACCGAGCTGGACGTGGATGCCATCTGCGACGGCACCGATGTAGTCATCGGCGGCATCATGGAGCACATCGAGCAGGCCGGTATCCACTCCGGTGACTCCGGTTGCTCCCTGCCTCCCTATACCTTGTCCAAGAAAATTCAGGACGAGATCCGCGAGCAGGTGCGCAAGCTGGCGCTGGAGCTCGGCGTTATCGGCCTGATGAACGTGCAGTTCGCGGTCAAGGGCGATGACATCTACCTCATCGAGGTGAACCCGCGTGCCGCCCGTACCGTGCCGTTTGTCTCCAAGGCGACCGGCGCCCCGCTGGCCAAGATTGCCGCCCGTGTGATGGCCGGTCAGTCGCTGCAAGAACAGGGCTTCACCAAAGAGATCATCCCACCCTACTACTCGGTGAAAGAGGTGGTACTGCCGTTCGCCAAGTTCCCGGGAGTTGACCCGCTGCTGGGGCCAGAGATGCGCTCTACCGGTGAGGTTATGGGGGTGGGCAGCAGCTTTGCCGAGGCCTATGCCAAGGCGCAGCTGGGTGCCAACCACGCCGTACCGAAAGAGGGTCGTGCCCTCTTGTCAGTGCGTCACAGCGACAAGGCGCAGGTGGTCGACTTGGCCGCCAAGCTGCTGGAGCTGGGCTACGAGCTGGATGCCACTCACGGTACCGCAGTCGCGCTGGGTGAAGCGAGCATCAACCCGCGCCTGGTCAACAAGGTGCACGAAGGTCGCCCGCACATTCTGGATCGTATCAAGAATGGCGAGTACACCTACATCGTCAATACCGCCGAAGGGCGGGTGGCGATCCAGGACTCCAAGCAGCTGCGTCGCGCCGCCTTGCAGAACAAAGTGGCGTATACCACCACCATGAATGAGGCATTTGCCACCTGCATGGCCATCAGTGTGGATGCCACCGCCAACGTCAACTCGGTGCAGGAGTTGCACCAGAAGGTGAAAAACCGCTAAGAGTTTCCAGCGGGCATCAGCCCGACTTGCCAGACGACCAACCCCCGCCAGCGATGGCGGGGGTTTCTTTTTATCTGTCGCTCACCGTTCGGCTCGGGGCGGGTGAGCCATTGAGTAAGGTCATGAGTTCCGCATCGCAGACAACGGATGGCGCGTGGGGTGGTAAAAGCTGGCAAGGGGAGGGGATGCTGCGAGCGCGGGTTTCAACTGCGGCAGGCAATCCTCTACAATGGCCCCACTTTGCTTGTCAGTGCAGTGCCAGCGGCGCTGCCTGTAGGGCCTACAAAAAATGGACATGCTTATGACCGCTTTGCCTTCCTGTCGTCTTCTTGCCTTCTGCTCTGCCTTGTTGCTGGCCGGTTGTGCCAGTGATCCCGCCTCCGCGCCTGCCAAAGAGGCGAGCATGAGCAACCCCAAAACGCCGCCTGCCATGCAGCCGCGCAAACCAGCGGATATGAAGAGCCGCATCGTGCGCTTCTTGCCCCGTCAGGTGCCTGACAAACAGGGGTGGGCCAACGACGTGGTGACGGCGCTCACCACCCAGGGGGTGACGGTCAATGATCACAACGTCTGTAGCGTGCTGGCGGTGGCGGAGCAGGAAGCCACTTATCAGGCCGACCCTGTAGTGCCGGGCCTTGGCAAGATCGCCTGGAAAGAGATCAACTCACGGGCAGCCAAGCTGCTGATCCCCGAATTTATGGTGCGGGCCGCGCTCTCCATCAACTCGCCCACCGGCAAGAGCTACGCCGAGCGGATCGACAAGTTGCGTACCGAGCGGGAGATGAGTGAAATCTTCGAAGACATGATCAGCATGCTGCCGATGGGCAAGACGCTGTTTGGCAACCTCAACCCGGTGCATACCGGTGGCCCGATGCAGGTGAGCATCGCCTTTGCCGAGGCCAACGCCCGTGGCTACCCCTATCCAATCAAGGACTCCATTCGCCACGAAGTCTTTACCCGTCGTGGCGGCATCTGGTTTGGCACCAAACATATCTTCGGTTATCCCGCCGACTACCCGGATACCCTCTACCGCTTTGCCGACTTCAACGCTGGCTGGTACGCCAGTCGCAATGCCGCCTTTCAGGCCGCCGTCAGCCGTTTGAGTGGCAAAACTCTGGCGCTGGACGGGGATCTGATCCGCTATGACTCGGATCTGCCGGGCAATACCGAGCTTGCAGTCTACACCCTCGCCAACCGGGTCAATATGAGCAAACAGGCGATCCACCAGAGCCTGCGCAAAGGGGATACCGCCGAGTTTGCCGAGACCGATCTCTACCATCGCATCTTTACCCTGGCCGACAAGCAAGCGGGCAAGCGACTGCCCCGCGCCATCCTGCCCGGCATTCAGCTAAAGAGCCCGAAAATTACCCGCAACCTCACCACCGCCTGGTTTGCCAAGCGGGTAGATGACAGGGAGCAACGCTGCGTGCGGCAGATGGCGACGATTAGGTAGGACTGGAAAGCGGGTTGCCATTGTTAATGGCAACCCGCACGCTTAATCGCCCCTTCCAATTGAGATCTTTGGCTCGCATCCAGTTATGAACGGTGGCGGCTCCTTCCGAGTGGCATGAGTTGTTACTACTTTTGCAGGATCAGCCGTGTTGGCGGCGGTCGTTAGCCTGGGCCAGTAGCATGCGGCTTTCACGCAGGAACTGGTCGGCATGTTCGCCGAAGAAACCGGAGACCTGCGAGAAGGCGTCGATAAATCCGGCTCTGTCCCCCCGCTCCAGCAGCCCCAGCGCTTCGCCGAAGTTTTGGTAGTAGCGACGGATCATCGCCAGATTCTGCGGTGACGACAAAATGATGTCGGCATAGAGGTGGGGATCCTGAGCGAACAGCCGCCCCACCATGGCGAGTTCCAGCCGGTAGATGGGGGAGCTCAAACTCAGCAGGCGATCCAGATTGGCCTGCTCCCGGGAGAGGTGCCAGCCATAGGCAAAGGTGGCGAAGTGACGCAGTGCCTGAATGAGGGTCATCGCCTCATCGTGGGCCTTGGCTTCCACCTGTTGCAAGCGGGCGCCCCAGATGGTCATCTGATCCAGCAGCCATTGGCTGGCGGCGGGGTCACGACCCTGGCAGCAGACGATCACCTGCTTGGCGAGACTCGCCACATCCGGCCCGAACATGGGGTGCAGTCCCAGTACCGGCCCTTGGTGCACCGTCAGCATATGTTCGAGCGGCGCCGCTTTCACGCTGGTGACATCGACCAGCAGGCAGTGGGCGGGCAGGTTGCCGAGGCGGTCGATGATCTGGCAGGTGATATCGATGGGCACCGCCACCATCACCAGACCGGCTCCGGCGAGGATCTCGTCAGCGCGCGGCCAGTCGGCTTGTTCCAGCGTCTCGACCCGATATCCTGAGAGGCTGAACATATGGCCGAACAGCCGACCAAGCTGGCCCTGACCACCGATGATGACCACCTTGCCAAGGTCCGGCTTTATGCATTTGAAGCCAGTATCTTTCTCGCTGGCATAAGATTCACGCATCACCCGGCGCAGCACGTCTTCGATGAGATCGCCGGGCACCCCCAACTGCTCGGCCTCGGCGCGGCGGCGGGCCAGCATGCTCGCCTCCCGATCCGGTGCATAGATGGGCAGGCCGTGGCGGCTCTTTACCTCACCCACTTCTCCCACCAGGGCCAGACGGGCGGCCAGCAGATCGATCAGCTGCTTGTCCACCGCATCTATCTTGTCCCTGAGTACATTCAACTCTTCAGCCATATCCAGTCCCTGCTGGCGCCGCGAGCAGCGGCGCCCTGAAAATCAAGATGCAACAAGGTATCACGGCATGAGCGGTTTGATGCCACCAGCGGTGATACCCAAATTGTTCAATAGGTTACGCCAAGATACCATGGCTTACCGTGCAGTTCTGCCCTTGAGGGGGTCAGCCAGCTGGTTGTGGCAGCGGGCCAGCAGGGTGGCGGTGGTGTCCCAGTCGATGCAGGCATCAGTGATGGAGACCCCGTAGCGCATCTGCTCCTTGGGCTGCTCGCTGGACTGGTTTCCCTCGAACAGGTTGGATTCGAGCATCACCCCGATGATGGAGCGGTTGCCCTCCTGGATCTGGTGGATGACGTTGTCGGCCACCTTGGGCTGCAAACGGTGATCCTTGCTGGAGTTGCCGTGGCTGCAATCCACCACAAGGCTCGGTAGCAGGCCCGCTTTCTCCAGCGCCTCTTCCGCCAGCGACACGTTGACCGAGTCATAGTTGGGATGTTTGCCGCCGCGCAGGATCACGTGGCCATCCGGGTTGCCCTGGGTCTGCAGCAGCGCAACCTGACCCTGCTGGTTGATCCCCATAAAGGCGTGAGGGGAGGAGGCCGCCTGCAACGCATTGATGGCAGTCCCCAAGTTGCCGTCGGTGCCGTTCTTGAAGCCGACCGGCATGGAGAGGCCGGATGCCATCTCCCTGTGGGTCTGGGATTCGGTGGTGCGGGCACCGATGGCTGACCAGGAGAAGAGCTCGGCCAGGTATTGCGGGCTGATGGGATCGAGCGCTTCTGTGGCCAGCGGCAACTCCAGCTCCGCCAGCCAGCAGAGCAGCTCGCGGGCACGGTGCAGCCCCAGCTCCACA
>NZ_QAJD01000109.1:26016-26920 GCF_003061465.1 Aeromonas sp. HMWF017 | reverse complement strand
GCCCCACCACCTCGTAGTCGATATCGATGCCGACCACCGCATTGGCGCCAAGGGCAGCGGCACGCTCTTTCAGCTCATCGAAGGCGATCTCGCGGGCACGGGCCAGCTCTTTTTCATAGGCGCCGGAGCGGCCGCCGATGATGTCGCGGATCCCAGCGAAGAGATCCTTGAAAAGGTTGGCGCCGAGAATGGCTTCGCCAACCACGATGCCGCGGTATTCACGAATGGTTTTGCCTTCCAGCGTGGGGGTCGTCGAGAGGATCATCTTGAACTCCTTGAGTAGCAGAAGGGCTCAGACTACCCCAACTGCCCGAAAATCCCAACCGAGGGGTGACCTGTACGACGCCGTCCTTAAAAATCACGACAGCCAGATAAAAAACACCGCTCACGGGGCGCGGTGTTTGTTTCAAAGGGCCATTGCCAACGGCAAGCCGTCACGGATTGTAAGAGACCACCGAGCCACTGAGGCCGGTCATCTGGGAGATCCGCCCCTGCATCCCCTGCAGTTTGGCCTTGGAGACATCCGGCCCGATAAAGACCCGGTTGAGCTGACCCTGAACCGGTGTGCGCGGCGAGGTGTGGGCAGAGTAGCCCGCCGCCCGCAGCTTGCTCACCAGCGCGTTGACGCTGTCGACGTTCTTGAAGGCGCCAAGCTGAAGGATCCAGCTACCCTGCGCCGCTGCCGCAGCAGGCGCGGGTATGGTCGGCTGGGTCATCTTGCTTTCAATCAGATCGTCGAGGGACTTGATTTGACCCGCCTGCGGCTTGGCCGGTGCGGGCGCCTTGGCCACTTCAACCGGTTTGGCTGGCGTCGGCTTGGGTGCTGGCTTGGGCGCTTCGACCGGTTTTTTGGCCACCACTTCCGGCTTGGGCTGTGGCTTGGGTTGGGCATTCTGTTGCGGCT
>NZ_QAJD01000109.1:20737-26006 GCF_003061465.1 Aeromonas sp. HMWF017 | reverse complement strand
GGGTCAGCCACCTCTTCCACTTGCCACTGTTGGGCCGCAGAGGCCTGTTGCTGGCTGGCCAGATGATCGGCGGGCAGGCTGCTGGCTGCCGAGACCTGCAGCGCAGGCTTGGCAGGCTCCAGCTCGGGGCGCAGCGGGATCTTGGCAAAGGCCTCCTCCTTTTGTGCCAGCTTGTGACCATCCAGCAAGTCCGGCAGGAAAATAACAACCAGGGCCACCAGGATGACGGTGCCCACCAGACGGTTTTGAAACTTCGAGGCCAAGTTGAATCCTACCTTTACGTAACTCAATATGCGATTTGGCTCCCCGCCCGAAGGCCGGGGAGCCGGGGTGTGGCCTAGACGGCGACACCCGCCAGAATGTCGGCGACAGTGTAAAACGAACCAAACACAATGACCATATCGTCCGGACTCGATGCGGCCAACGCTGCCTGATAAGCGGCGCTGACATCATCAAACTCCCTGGCAGGCCCCTTGCCCTCTCCCAACGCCGCAGCCAGTTGCGCAGAGGTGGCGGCGCGCGGGCCGGTGAGGCTGGCCAGATACCACTCGCCAATCAAGCCATCGAGTTCGGCAAGGGAGCCCGCCATGTCCTTGTCTTTGAGCATGCCGACCACGGCGCGGCGTACACCCGAGCAGGGCATCTTGCGCAATTGCGCGGCCAGATAGGCCGCCGAATGGGGGTTGTGGGCTACATCGACGATCACCAGCGGCGCACTTTGCAACTGCTGCATCCGGCCAGCCAGCCGGGCATTGGCAAGCCCGTCACGAATGGCGGACTCCGGCAGCGGCAAGCCAAGGGATTCCAACGCCGCCAGCACGGTCACCGCGTTCATCAGTGGCAACGCCGGTTTTGGCAGATCCCGCCACTGGTTCAGGCCGTGATAATCCCAACCGCTCTCGTGCTCATCGCCACGAAAATCGATACCGACCTGACGCAGGTTGGCGCCAAGACGCTGGGCTTCGCTGGCAATAGTCGCGGGCGGATTAGGCTCACCGCTGATGGCGGGCTTGCCAGCGCGATAGACCCCAGCCTTCTCCACCGCCACTGCTTCGCGGGTATCCCCCAGCCAGTCGCAGTGATCGAGGGCAATGGAGGTGATCATGGCAACATCGGACTCCACTACATTGGTGGCGTCGAGCCGACCGCCCAGTCCCACTTCCAGCAGCAGCACATCGGGCGCGGCGCGGCAGAAGAGCCACAAACCGGCCAGGGTGGCGAACTCGAAGAAGGTAAGGGCAATCTCGCCACGAGCGGCTTCCACCTCGGCAAAGGCGGCGCAGTGATCGCTGTCGGGCAGCTCTTGCCCGTTGACCCGCACCCGCTCGGTAAAGCGCAGCAGATGGGGCGAGGAGTAGACGCCGACCTTGTAGTCTGCGGCCATCAGAATGCTGGCCGCCATGGCACAGCTGGAGCCCTTGCCGTTGGTGCCCGCCACCGTGATCACCTTGAACGGCAGCTGGGTAAGCCCCATACGCCGGGCGACAGCACCGACCCGATCCAGCCCCATGTCGATATTGACCGGATGGATCTGCTCCAAATAAGAAAGCCAGTCGACAAGCGACCGGCTTTGGGATTGTTGCATGTTTGAACTCATCTTCACTCTTCGATGACGTGAGTATTCAGCATTTTGGCGAGCAGGCTGGCCAGACGGTTACGCATTTCACGGCGATCGATGATGATATCGATGGCACCCTTTTCCAGCAGGAACTCGGAGCGCTGGAAGCCTTCCGGCAGTTTCTCGCGCACGGTCTGCTCGATAACGCGCGGGCCGGCAAAGCCGATTAGAGCCTTTGGCTCGCCCACGTTGATGTCACCCAGCATCGCCAGACTGGCAGAGACGCCACCCATGGTGGGGTCGGTCAGCACGGAGATATAGGGCAGGCCCGCCTTGGTGAGTCGGTCCAGCGCTGCACTGGTCTTGGCCATCTGCATCAGGGAGAAGAGGGCTTCCTGCATGCGAGCACCACCAGAGGCGGAGAAGCAGACCAGGCCACGGCCTTCCTTGATGCACTCCTCGACGGCGCGCACAAAGCGGGCACCGACCACGGAGGCCATGGAGCCACCCATGAAGGAGAATTCGAACGAACAGGCGACAACCGGTACCCCTTTGAGGGTCCCTTTCATCACCACCAGCGCATCTTTCTCCGCCGTCTCTTTCTGAGCGGCAGACAAACGATCCTTGTAGCGCTTGGAATCCTTGAATTTCAGTACATCCTGCGGCTCCAGCTCGGCACCGATCTCGGTACGACCCTGCTCATCGAGGAAGCTCTCGAGACGGGCACGGGCGCTGATGCGCATATGATGATCACACTTGGGGCACACTTCGAGGTTGCGCTCCAACTCTGCCCGGTAGAGCACCTGTTCACAAGCACTGCACTTGGTCCACACCCCTTCCGGAATGTTGTGACGACGGGGCGCAGTGATCTTGCTCTTGGGAAGAATCTTCTCAAGCCAGCTCATGGAATTCCTTAATGCTTTTGTGCCTGACAAAACGCATCGAGCCTAGATTGTTCAATGACTTAATAGCTCGATGGCAACAAATGACGGGTCATTAAACCACAATTTTTCGGGCGCAGTTACTAAAAACTGGTCGTACCCGGTGCCGAGTCCGGCAGCCACAGCGGGCCGAGCGGCAACTGCGGCAGAGCAAACTCGGCCGGGTAATCCACGTCGACCAAATAGAGGCCACCGGCCTTGGCGGTCGGCCCGGCCAGATTGCGATCCTTGGCAGCCAGCACCTCGGCAATCCACTCCACCGGTTTGAGCCCCTGCCCCACCAGCAGCAGGGATCCGGTGATGTTGCGCACCATATGGTGCAGGAAGGCGTTGGCCTTGATGTCGAGCACGATGTAGGGGCCGGAGCGGCTGACACACAGATGGGTCACATTGCGCCACGGGGTGTTGGATTGGCAGGCGACGGCACGGAAGGTGCTGAAGTCGTGCTCCCCCAGCAGGCTCTGGCCCGCCTGGTGCATCAACTCCGCATCGATGGTCTCGTGGTAGTGGCTGACGCCACTGCCGAGGATCGCCGGCCGGTAGTTGTGGTTGTAGATGACATAGCGGTAGCGACGGGCGGTAGCGCTGAAGCGGGCGTGGAAGCTCTCGTCCACCTGCTTGACCCAGCGCACGGCGATATCCGGCGGCAGGTTGGAATTGAGCCCCAGGGTCCAGGCCCCTTCGGCACGGTTCGCCTCGGTATCGAAGTGGATCACCTGACCGGTCGCATGGACACCGGCATCGGTGCGCCCGGCACACTGGATGGAGACAGGGTGGTTGGCAATCCGGCTCAGCGCCGTCTCCAGTTCAGCCTGCACGCTGATCACTTCACGCTGACGCTGCCAGCCGAAATACCGGCTGCCGTCATATTCAATACCTAGGGCGATTCGCATGGATAAACTTGTCTTGTTGTGAAAACGCAGTGAAAGAAACGGGGCGGATTATACGCGCTCAGCCCGAAAAGTCCCACCACGCGCGCAATTGGCCTGGATTGCGAGCCTGCACGGCCATGCTCACCCCATAACAAATCACCAAAAGAAGAGGGCAGCCTGCTGGCTGCCCCCATTTTGCTGATCCCGTGATGGGAGATGCTTTAGCCCAACCGCTTGAGCAACTTCTCGGCTTCGGCGCGCTGGTGATCGCTACCCTGTTCCGCTGCCTCTTGCAGCAGCTCGCGGGCGCTATCCTTGTCGTCAATCTCGAGGTAGGCACGGGCCAGATCCAGCTTGGCACCCACACCGCCGTCGTCGGCATCCACGTCAAATCCGGTGGATTCCGGCAGCACCTCGGGGAAGCCATCGAGCCCCACATCCAGCGAGAAGCCCTGATACGGCTCCTGCTCCGGCGCGGTGGCATCCGCTTCGGCCAGCAGCTTGTCGATCTCGACGTAGCCACTCTCCTGTGCCTGCTCACGGGGCTGGAGATCTGCCGGATGTGATTCCACCTCGGCAAACGCATCTTCGAAATCGGAGAGCGCCAGCTCGTTGGGATCCCACTCCAGATCCAGCTCCGCTTCTTTCGCCTTGACAGGCTCAAGACCTAGCTCGGCCAGCATGGCATCCGCACTCTCGTCAGCGTCCTCTGCGGCACTGAGATCAATAGCGTTATCATCTTTGCCAGCAGCAGGCTCGTCGAGGGCACTGTCGAAATCGCCGAGATCGAAGCTCGCCAGATCGTCGTCAGCGGCGCCGACTTCGTCGATGGAGCTCAAATCGGGCTCAAGGTCGGCGGAGAGATCCGCATCCAGCTCGGCAAACAGGGCTGCCTGCAGCTCCTCTTCGCTCATGATCTCGTCAGCGGCCTTGGGCTTTGGGTTGAACTCGCTGGCCAGATCCATGGCGGGCTCGTTGGCAAGCGCGATAGGCTCATCCAGCGAGAGATCGAGATCCGGCACAAGATCCGGGTCACGACTGGCTGGCTGGGCCGCCATCCGCTCGGGCTCAAAGCCCTGCAGCTCCATCTCGCCGTCGTCGCTGAACACCAAGTCGACATCCGGCTTGGCGGCCGGCTCGTCAGGCTCCATCGGCATAAAGCCATCCGGGGTGTTGAGATCCGGCACCGGGCGCACCGGCTCGTTGTCGGTCACATCGACGCTCAGCAGATCATCAAACTCGCTCTGCTCCTGATCCATCATCATGGCGGTGGATTCTGAGAGGCTCTTCTCCTGCTCTTCCAGTTCACGGCGGGCACGGGCACGCAGCCACAGGGTCACCAGCGCCAATACCAGCAGCACCGGCAGCAGGATGATCATGGCGAGGTTGAGCGGTGAGGCAAGCAGATCCATCAACCAGTTTTTCTCAGGCTCAGGCTCGGCTGCCACCGGCGGGACCGGTTGGGCCTTGAGCTCGGCAATCTCTTTTTGCAGCGCGGTCTGATCCTGCAGCTGGGCCTTGAGGGTCTCCACCTCTTCGGTCAGGGATTGCAGACGCAGCTTGAGCCTGTGGTTCATCTCGGTCACCTGGCCGAGCTGGGCATTGGCATCTTCCAGTGCCAGCGCCATCTCGGTAGCCGGTTTGCCCACCGGTTTATCCAGATCGGAAGGCAGAGGCGCCGGTGTGGTGCCTTCTGCTGTGCTCGGAGCAGGTGCTACCGCCTCTTTCGGCGCAGGCTCGCTCACCTTGGCCACTTCTTTGGTTTCAGCAGCAGGTTGCGGTGCCACCACCGGGGCGGGAATGGGGGCGGCTTTCGCCACTGGCAGCGGCGCAGGCGCAGCCTTCACCGGCTCGGTCTTGGCGGCTTCAACCTTCGCGGGTTTGGCGGCAGCCGGCTT
>NZ_QAJD01000109.1:17618-20727 GCF_003061465.1 Aeromonas sp. HMWF017 | reverse complement strand
GCGGTATGGGCCTGCTTGTCAGCCAGATATTTGGGGCTTAACCCCTTCCAGCTGGCGTTGTCGCTGCGGAACTTGGCGCGGGCCTGAGCATCGGTGATGACGCTCGCCTCGGCCGCGGTCGGCAGCAGAATGCGGGAGCCCACCAGAATGTGGTTGATATTGCCATCGGCAAAACTGCGGGGGTTTTTCTCGTAAATCGCCACCATGGTCTGGTAGACGCTGACCCGATTGGAGGGGCGATATTTGCTCGCCAGGCTCCAGAGGGTATCGGTCGGACGAACGGGGCCATAGCTACCGGCATTGGCAGTGACCTGACGCACCACCGGCTGGGCGGTTGTACGCACCGGTTGCGCGACGGGTCTGGCGACCGGCTGCGCCAGCGGCTGGGAATTGACGGCGGGAGGTGCGGGTTCGTCAGGGCCTTTTAGCTCGACAAAAAAAGGCTCCCGCGCCGAGTCTTCAGCCTGGACGGTGCCCAGCAGACCCAATGCGAGTAGCGTTGCCAATGTTATGCGGGAATGTCCCATATTCGTTCCTTCGTATGACGGCCCTATCACATTGAAAAATCTGGATAGTTACCCCAAAACAGTCGGTTCAATATAAATCAGGCTCGCCTGGCAAGCCAGCAGTCCGACACATTTAGCACCCAACTTGACCCTGAGTGTAGGAAAAAACTTAATCAGTTGATATCGCAACAGAATCTTGAAGTGACGGAGTGCGGCATGGGTCACACCCCGGTTTGATCACAGGCCGGATGCGCAGCACTCCCTGCTGCGTATCGGTGGCATCTGACCAGCCTTACAGATAGTCGCGAACCAGCAGCTCGGCAATCTGTACACTGTTGGTTGCCGCGCCCTTACGAACGTTATCGGCCACGATCCACATATTGATACCACTCGGGTGAGAAATATCCTGGCGTACCCGGCCCACCAGCACCTCATCCTTGCCGGTTGCGTCACGCACCGGGGTCGGATAGTCCCCTTCGTCATCAAACAGGGTCACACCCGGCGCATTGCGCAGCAGGTCCTTGACCTGTTCGGCATCGAGCGGCTGGTGCAGTTCGACGTGTACCGCCTCGGCGTGGCCGTAGAAGACCGGCACCCGCACGCAGGTGGGGTTCACGGCAATGCTGGCATCCCCCAGGATCTTCTGGGTTTCCCATACCATCTTCATCTCTTCACGGGTGTAGCCGTTGTCAGTGAAGCTGTCGATCTGCGGGATCAAGTTAAAGGCAATCTGTTGCGGATAGAGGGTCGGTTCCACCGGACGACCGTTGAGCAGATGAGCGGTCTGACCCGCCAGCTCGCTGACCCCCTCTTTGCCGGAGCCTGACACGGATTGATAGGTGGCCACGTTGATGCGGGCAATGCCCACTTCGTCGTGCAGCGGCTTTAGGGCCACCAGCATCTGGATAGTGGAGCAGTTGGGGTTGGCGATGATGTTGCGATTGCGAAAATCAGCCAGCGCATCCGGGTTCACTTCCGGGATCACCAGCGGGATATCTTCGTCGTAACGGAAGCAGGAGGTGTTGTCGATGACGATGCAGCCGTGTTCGGCCGCAATCGGCGCCCACTTGGCCGAGACCTCGGCACCGGCGGAGAACAGTGCGATCTGCACCTGGCTCCAGTCAAACTCCTCCACATCGAGGATCTCGAGGTTCTTGCCGCCAAAACGCACGGTATCGCCGGCGCTGCGGCTGGAAGCCAGCGGATAGAGGGTCGCTACTGGAAATTCGCGCTCTTCCAGGATCTCGATCATCGCCTGACCCACGGCGCCGCTGGCACCCAATACCGCTACGTTAAACTGCTGGCTCATTCTGTTCTCCTCTGATAATGCTGCAATGGCGCCGGGTGGCGCCATGGTCGGCAGGCTCCTGCACGGCGAGATAGCACTGCCTGATATGGCTGAGCCAGCGCAGAAAACTCTGCGCCGGAACAGTAAAAATGGCGGCGATGTGGCACGAACAGCTCACACCTGCCAGTTATCTTTCAAATCATAAGAGCCCCGGCTCAAGGGCGTGACAGCGCAAATCCCAACGCGCCGAGCTCCTGACTGGCAAACGCTCCCTCAACCTGCAGGGAGGATAGTTCACGGCGCTCGGGGTAGTGTTTGCGCTGCTCGTCAAAGCTGCCGGGCAGACCGAGTCGGGCACGGAAACGGGCATCATCGCGGCGCACGTCATAGACCAGATGCACCAGTTGCTTGATCAGCGCCTGATCCGGCGCGCGGCCCGGCACAACTGCCTGCACATCGGGGGCGGGCAACAGCCGACTCAAATCCTGACGAGGCTGGCGTCCCAGCTGCTGGCAGAGTGCCTGGTAGAGCATCCAGGTACCGCGGGCCTTCCCCTCCAGGCTGTAACCGGCGATATGGGAGGTGGCAATCTCGGTATGGGGCACCAGCGCTGCCAGTGGCTCGGGCTCGTTCTCCCACACATCCATCACCAGTCGCAATGGCGCATCGCCCAACTGGCGTGCCAGCAGGGCCCGGTTATCCCACACCTCGCCACGAGATGCGTTAATCAGGATCTGCCCGGCAGGACGGGCGGCAATCTGTTCGGCATCGAGCAGATGGTAGGTGGCATCCACTCCTTCGCGTGTGATCGGCACGTGGAAGCTGACGATATCGGCACCAAGAGCGGTCTGATAATCGACAAAGCCCGCATCGGGATTATCCCGCGCCTTGGGTGGATCGCAGCGCAGTACCCGCATGCCGAGCGCTTGGGCCTTGCCAGCCACGCACTCGCCGGTATTGCCCGCGCCAATCACCGCCAGCGTCATGGCCGAAAGGTCGAGTTCGTAGCGCTCCGCCAACACCAACAGGGCGGAGAGCACATAGTCCCCCACCGAATACTTGTTGCAACCGGGGGCGCTGAAGAAGGGAATATTGCGGCTTGCCAGCAGCGCCTTGTCCACATGGTCGGTGCCTATGGTGGCGGTGCCGACAAACCCGAGTTTGGGGCTGGTTGCTAGCAAATCGCCGTTGACGCGGGTGACCGAGCGCACCAGCAGCACATCGGCATCGAGCAGATCGCGGGCCTGCATCTGCCGTCCGGGCAAGGCGATCACCTCGCCAAATTCGGCAAACAGCTCCACGGCATGGGGCATAT
>NZ_QAJD01000109.1:0-17608 GCF_003061465.1 Aeromonas sp. HMWF017 | reverse complement strand
CAACCGCCACGGGGGCGCCATTCTAGCGCAAAGCCGCCCGAGATTTCAGCCTGTGATGCAATCCGGCGCGAAACGGGACCACATTGCGCGGCAGCCGCTCCATCCGCCCGCTCAAACAGAGGATGTGGCCACAAATGTGTAAGCAGAGGTAACAAACCGACTGCTCGGCTTTGTCCGAGCGTGTCACGGTGGCACAATGCCCCTCTTTTTTCGCGATCGCCCATATCCACCATGCCGCCACACGCTTCGCCGATCCCAGCGTCAACCGCTTCACTCACCCGCAGTCAGGTGCTTGGCTTCACTGCCCTGTTGATCCTGCCCCTGCTGATGCTCGCCACCCTGCCCTGGCAGCCTTTTCTGACCGGCTCCCTGCAATCAGGCTGGTTATGGTGGTCATACGCCCTCACCCGCATGGTCGATATTCCCGGGATCGGGGTCAGTGGCGCCCTCTTGCTGCTGCTGACCCGCTACAAACTCAAACTGGAGCTGTCCCACTTCATTGCGCTGGGGTGTGCGCTGGCAGCCCTGCTCGCCAGCGACTGGGTGCTCAAGAGCCTGATCAAACACCTGACCGAAGAGCCCAGACCCTACCTGCTCTGGCTTGAGAGTCAGTCGCTGATCCCGGCCATCAAGAGCTTCTACGCCAGTAGCGTCGATGTGCGCAGTGAACAGGTTCACGCTGCCAGCCAGTTGCTGGCCCTGCCAGAGTGGCTCGGCCACCACTGGCAGGCCGAGGTAAACTACGCCTTCCCCTCTGGCCACAGTATCGCCGCCATCAGCCTGGCCCAATTTTTTGGCCTTATCTGGCTGGCCCGCGCTCCGGCCGGCGTCTGGCTGCTGCCAGTGTGGGCACTGGGGATTGGTCTGTCGCGCATGGTGATGGGGATGCACTGGCCGGTGGATGTGCTGGCCAGCGCCCTGCTGGGTACGCTCACGGCGCTGATTGCCGCCCGCTGGTGGCTGCACAGATATTGAGTCGTGCGCCATCTTGCCGCGACCGACTGCGTGGGATGGGGGGACAAATCTGTGCTTTTTTGCCATAATGCCGCCTCATTTTATCCCGACCGAGATCCCATGACCGACGCAGTTCATACCCTCAAGGGCCGTTTCCGTGGTTTTTACCCCGTCGTCATCGATGTTGAAACAGCCGGGTTCAACGCCAAGACCGATGCCCTGCTCGAAATCGCGGCTTACACCCTGAAAATGGATGAGCAGGGCTGGCTCGTTCCCGATCAGGTTTTCCACTTTCATGTCGAACCCTTCGAAGGGGCCAACCTGGAAAAGGCCGCGCTGGAGTTCACTGGCATCGACCCCTACAACCCGTTGCGTGGTGCTGTCTCGGAAAAAGAGGCGCTGACCGAGATCTTCAAAGGGATCCGCAAGGGGATGAAGGAGCAGGATTGCGGCCGCGCCATCATAGTGGCCCACAACGCCACCTTTGATCACGGCTTCGTGATGGCTGCCGCCGAGCGCGCTGGCCTCAAGCGCAATCCGTTCCACCCGTTTGCCACTTTCGACACCGCTGCTCTTTCCGGATTGGCGCTGGGTCAGACCGTGCTGGCCAAAGCGTGTCAGAGCGCCCGCATCCCGTTTGACAATAAAGAGGCCCACTCTGCCCTCTATGACACCGAACGCACCACAGAGCTGTTCTGTCATATCGTTAACCGCTGGAAGAGCATGGGGGGTTGGCCGCCAGCGCATCCGGATGATGACACGCCGGATGCTACTGCCGACGATGAAGGGCAAGAATAAACGGACGAAGGCTGCCACTGGCAGCCTTCGCTTTTTGGGGAACTGATTGATTGCACGGCGCACCGGAAATTGCCATCAACGTCACTATCCACCTCTGCGCACGCGATGCACGGAGACAAACAGGTCACAAACCCTCATGTTGAGCAGCCTTGTGCCACATGCTGCTGCGATATGAGAGGTTTGACTGATTTTTTTCTCGACATTTGTCACATTTTTCGCAAACTAACTCCCCTTCACATGACAGACAGCAATAACAAACTATAAGGAAATCAAATGAATCCAGTTGTTATCGCAGTCGGGCTGATGCTGGTGCTCAGTCTGCTGCGGATCAATGTGGTGGTCTCGCTGGCGCTGGGGGCCATTGCTGGCGGCCTGGTCGGTGGGCTGTCGTTGACCGATACCCTCACCACCTTCAGCGGTGGCTTGGGCGGTGGCGCCGAGATTGCCCTCTCCTACGCCATGCTGGGCGCCTTTGCGGTTGCCATCTCCCGCTCCGGGATCACCGACCTGCTGGCCCGCAAGGTGATCAACCAGTTGGGCAAGGATGCCAGCTCGACCCGCATCATGTGGGTCAAAACCCTGCTGCTCTCTTCCGTGCTGGCCGTGGCGATCTCCTCCCAGAACCTGATCCCGGTTCACATCGCCTTTATTCCCATCCTGATCCCGCCACTGCTGCATGTGATGGCGCAGATGCAGATCGACCGTCGTCAGGTGGCATGTGTCATCACTTTTGGTCTGACCGCCACCTACATGGTGCTACCGGTCGGCTTTGGTGGCATCTTCCTGAATAACATTCTGGCCAAGAACCTGATCGATAACGGCGTGCCCATCACCACCAACCAGATCCCGCTGGCGATGGCCATTCCGGTCGCCGGTATGGTACTGGGCCTGCTGATTGCGGTATTCATCAGCTATCGCAAACCGCGCCAGTACGATCTGGCCAAGATCCTGGATGCCGAGCCCGAAGCGGTCGAGCTCAACCTCACCCACATCTGGGTGGCCCTGCTGGCCATTGGCGTAGCGCTGGGGCTGCAACTGATGACCAACAGCATCGTACTGGGTGCACTGGCCGGTTTTGTCATCTTCACCTGCGGCGGCGTCATCAAGTTTCGCGAAAGTCAGGATGCCTTCACCCAAGGGGTACGGATGATGTCGCTGATCGGCTTCATCATGATCTCTGCCGCCGGTTTTGCCGCGGTGATGAAGGCAACCCACGGGGTCGACTCTCTGGTCCAGGTGGTCGCCTCCGGCATCGGTCAGCACAAGGGGATCGCCGCCTTCCTGATGCTGCTGGTGGGTCTGCTCATCACCATGGGGATCGGTTCTTCCTTCTCCACCGTGCCCATCATCGCCACCATCTATGTGCCGCTCTGTCTGCAGCTTGGCTTCTCACCGATGGCGATCATCGCGCTGGTCGGTACCGCAGGCGCGCTGGGGGATGCGGGCTCACCGGCCTCCGACTCGACGCTGGGCCCCACCTCCGGCCTCAACGCCGACGGCCAGCACGACCATATCTGGGACAGCGTGGTGCCCACCTTCATTCACTACAACATCCCGCTGGTGATCTTCGGCTGGATTGCCGCCATGGTGCTCTGATAGCCCTTCGGGCTGCGAACTCTGCACGTCACAACGCACAACAAGAAGGCGACCAGATGGTCGTCTTCTTTATTTATTCGGCTAGATGAACAACAGCACGGTAGCTTGTGGTGACGGTGAAAAGGCACCGCTCGCTAACCAAGCGCCACCTCCTGCATGATGCTCCGATTGATAAAGTAGCGATGGCAGAACAGCAGAAAGTCCTGTAGTGGCAAGGGCCTGGAGTAGAAATAGCCCTGAATTTCATCCACCCCTATGCTCAGCACCGCCTTCAGCTCATCATTGCTTTCCACCCCTTCCGCCACCACCCGCACACCGAGTTGATGAGAGAGGCTGGTGATCGCCTCGACGAACAGCGCCTGACGGGTGTCATTGTCGATGGCCGTGATAAATGAGCGGTCGATCTTGAGCTTGTCGAAATAGAGTTCCCGCAAGTAGGAGAACGATGACCAGCCGCTACCGAAATCATCGAGGGCCACCCGCACTCCGATCTGACGCAGGGTATCGATGATCTGCTTGCTCAGCTCGATATCATCCAGAGCAATCGTTTCGGTCAGCTCGACGATCAGCTGTTGCAGGCTTAGCGGCCCCTCCCTCATGTTCTCATCCAGCTGGGCTGCCAACCCCATAGTGAACATGGAACTCGAGAGGTTGATCGAGATCTCCAGCGCTTCAATCAAGTCGCTCGGGAAAATGGCGAGATCATGTTGCAAGCGCCGGAAGATCCATAACCCGAGCGCCTCCCCCAGCCCGTTATCTTCCGCCAGCGAGATGATATCGAGGGGCGGAATAAACCCGTACTCCGGGTGATTCCAGCGGATCAGTACCTTCAGCCCCCAGTCGCACCCTACCTTGACCACGGACAATGGGCTGATAATAGAGGCTCAACTGCAAATTGTTGTGGTGCTGGATCAGCTCGCGCAACTCGGTCGACAAACGGCGGTTACGCAGATAGTGCTGATACATGCTGCTGGAGAAAACCACGTAACGATTCAGCCGCTTGCGCTTGGCACTGTCGAGGGCGATATCGGCAAACAGCAGCATCTCCTCCGGCGTGTGTACTGGTCGCACGTACTGGCTGACCCCCATAAAGACCCGCACCCGGTGGGCGGGATCAGTCGCCAAGGCGAGCCCGGCAAGTTCGTTACGCAGCTGCTCCAGAAATGGAAAGCGCAAATAGGTGGGCATAACGCCGGAAATAATGATGGCAAACTCATCGCTACCGGTGCGGGCGGCAAAGATACCGTCAACCGACACGGCGCGGATCCGCTCGGCCAGTTGCGTCAGCAATGCATCCCCCACCTGGTAGCCCAGACTGTCATTTACCTCCCTGAAATGGCCAAGATCCACCAGACAGACGGTCACGCTGCTGCGCCCCCCTTTATGTCCCGTCAGCTGCTTGAGGTGTTTGATCAAGGAGGCCCGGTTCGGCAAGCGGGTTAGCGCATCATTCCACGCAAGAAAGTGCTGGTGGCGCACTTCGCGAAACAGCATCAGCAGCATCACCACGGTCGCCAACATCAAGAAAGCCAGAATGAAGAAGTTCTGGATACGCGATGAATTGAGCACCTCCCGCTGGGCAATAGCGGATGGGCCGGTGAAATTTTTCACCATCACATCGCAGATCGCAGCCAGATCCCGAGCCAACTCCTCGGCGAAACGAGCAAGCTCTTTCGAATCTCGCTCTCCGCTGACCACGGCCTGCTCATACTTCTCGAACAGGGCCATGATCTTCCCTACCGCTTGTTCAGCACCAAAGCGAGCTCGAACCTGCTTTGCCTCTTCACCGTGCAGGAAGACATCGAGGCGGTTCCAGGCAATATCAAAGCGCTTGTTCATCTCTTTCTGACTGGTCGAACCGGTGCGATAGAGAGATAGCGCCTCATCAAAACCACGGATTTCCAGCTCCAGCTGCGCCAACGCCCAGGCGGAGAGCTGGGTATAGCGAGTCACTGCATTGAATGCACGGTCATAGTTCCAGACCGACCAGATGGCGACCGCCTTGACCTCCCCACTCTTGAGACCATACATCTTGACCAGATCTCGCAGCAGCACGCCACGATAGGTGTGATCCCCCTCGGTCCACGGGGTCTGGGTCTTGACCTCTGTCTGAGGTAAGGCCTCAAACTCGGCCCGGGTCAACACGACTTCCCCTTTACCATTGCAACAGCCATCGCCCTTGATCTTGAGGAAGGGATCATCAGCCAACACCATGCCAGAAACGAGACAGCCGGATAACAGCAGCATCCTGCCAAGCCATCCACCCATGATAGACCTCCGTATCGTACTGTTTGTTTTATTGGTTTCACTCAGCCCACCCATATGGCAACGGCAGAGTCACAATGCAAAACAATGTTGCTGCAACCAGCTCACCACAACAGGTAACCAGCATCAGACTGTACCCGAATGCCACCAAAAGCATGGCATTCTGGCTCCGAATGTCACAACTGCATCGGAAAATATTCATGTCCCTTTGGCTCACGACCTGGGTTGTGGAACAGAAATATGACCCACACAGGCAAATTGACGGTGCACTCCCTATCGCAGATACAAAAAAGGCCGCTCAATGAGCAGCCTTCTTCATAACGGGATCAGCAATCAGCTTTCGCGACGCTTGCCACCGAATTTGCGATCTTTGTTGAAGCCACCTTCACGGCGCTCCCCGCTCTTGTTGAACGGACGGTCACCCTGGGGACGGCGATCCTTGTTGAAAGGACGGTCACCACGGAACGGACGATCACCACGGGGCGGACGGCTGCTGGTGTTGCCACCGGCCGGCACTTCGGTGTAGCGGGTGATCTGCAGCGGACGCTGGCAAACACGGGCTTTCTTGATCACTTCCAGTACATCGGCGGTCATGCCTTTCGGCAGATCGACGGTAGAGAAGTCATCAGCGATGTCGATGTTGCCGATGAAGCGGCTTTCGATGTTCGCTTCGTTGGCGATGGCGCCCACGATCTGGCCCGGCTTGACACCGTGATGGGCACCCACGTCTACGCGATAGCGCTCCATCTCCACATCCGGGTTGTCTTTCAGCGGACGCGGCTCCAGGGACGGCATGCGACGGGCAGGACGATCACCACGGTCACCAAAATCACGACCGCCACGGTCGTTGAAGTCACGGCGCTCGAAGCCACCACGATCGTTGCCAGCGTTCAGCAGCGGATCCGGAATGGAGTCATCCAGCAGCAGCGGTTGGTCACCCTGTACCAGCTTGGCCAGTGCGGCAGCCAGCTCCAGCGGATCAGCAGAATCTTCTTCGATCAGCTCGTTTACCAGGTTGTGGTAGATCTCGAGCTCTTCGCCCATCATGGTTTCGCGGATGCGTTCTTTGAACTTGGCCAGACGATGCTGGTTGATGTCCTCGGTGCTCGGCATCTTCATCGGCTCGATGGCCTGACGGGTTGCGTGCTCGATGGCGCGCAGCATGCGACGCTCGCGGGGAGCAACGAACAGGATGGCTTCGCCTTTACGACCGGCACGACCGGTACGGCCGATACGGTGAACGTAAGATTCGGTGTCGTACGGAATGTCGTAGTTCACTACGTGAGTGATGCGCTCAACGTCCAGACCACGGGCGACAACGTCGGTGGCGATCAGGATATCCAGCTGGCCTTGACGCAGTTTGTCGACAGTACGCTCACGCAGTTTCTGCGGGATGTCGCCGTGCAGTGCTTCACAGGCGTGACCACGGGCGGCCAGCTTGCCAGCCAGCTCTTCGGCGGCGTTCTTGGTACGTACGAATACCAGCAGGGCTTCGTAGGATTCCACTTCCAGCAGACGGGTCATGGCGTCCAGCTTGTGCAGACCGGTTACCTGCCAGTAGCGCTGGCGAATAGTGGTAGCGGTAGCAGTCTTGGAGGCGATCTTGATCTCTTTGGGCTGCTTCAGGTGCTTCTGGGCCACACGACGGATCTGCTCCGGCATGGTGGCAGAGAACAGGGCAACCTGACGAGTGCTCGGGCACTGCTCCATGATCCAGTCCACGTCGTCGATGAAGCCCATACGCAGCATTTCATCAGCTTCGTCCAGTACCAGAGCTTTCAAGCCGGAGAGGTCCAGGTTCTTGCGACGGATCAGGTCCATCACGCGGCCCGGAGTACCGACGACAACCTGGGCTCCGCGACGCAGGGCGCGGGTCTGGGTTTCGTAGGAGGCACCGCCGTAGATGGGCAGTACATGGAAATCAGGCATGTGGTGTGCGTAGCGTTGGCACGCTTCAGCCACTTGTAGCGCCAGTTCGCGGGTAGGCGCCAGCACCAGGATCTGGGTGTTGCGGTTACCAGCTTCCAGACGAGACAACAGAGGCAAGGCAAAAGCAGCGGTCTTCCCTGTACCGGTTTGCGCCTGCCCCAGCAGATCGTGTCCCGCCATCAGGTGGGGAATTGCTGCGGCCTGGATCGGTGACGGGCGCTCATAGCCCACGTCCTGCAGCGCTTTCAATACAGGCGCGGCCAGTCCAAGCTCACTAAAAAGGGGCAGTTGTTCGGTATCAGACATAGATTCTTCCAGATTAAGGCAGGCGGCTAACACCGCGGAATAGCAAAAAGGCGGCGATTATAGCGCCACTTTGTTCTGCTGTCTTGAAAAATGTGATAAGCCTCTCAAGACGTTGGCAATTATAGAGGGATCTGACGAGTATGGCTTGCTTATTTTGCACTCATAGTGCGTTATTGTAGATCACTCCTCGCTGGAGTCCTTGCCCCGCTTGTGTTTGAGCACCGCCATGGTCAGTCGGCTAGTGCACAATAAACGCTCACGTTCGTCCCGAATTTCAATCTGCCACACCTGGGTTGTTGCTCCCAGATGGAGTGGCGTGCAACGCCCTGTCACCCCCCCTTCCCGCTTGGCTCGCAGATGGTTGGCATTCACCTCCAGCCCCACACAGTAGCTATCTGGCCCCACCGCCATGTTGGCGGCAATCGATCCCAAGGTTTCTGCCAGCACCACGGACGCGCCACCGTGCAGCATGCCCAGGGGCTGGTGAGTGCGATGATCCACCGGCATGGTCGCTTCCAGCCAGTCTGGGCCAAAGTCGGTGTAGACGATATCGAGATGGGCCATCAGGGTGTTGCGAGAGGTGGCGTTGAGCCCCTCCAGACTCATGGGTTTACGCCAGATGGGCGCAATATCGTGACTCATTGCGAGCAGACTCCTTATGTAAGCGATGAATGCGTACCGATATGAGTGAAACGCCCTCGATCGGCAACATGGTTCGGTTATATGAGCTGTTGGCTACCGGGTGACGTGGTAACAACGCAGCCCCGGCCCGGAGCTGCGTGTTACACAATCATGCCCTTAAGCGGGATATCACCAGGGGTAGGTAACGCCGGGCCACTCGGACCAAGGCACATCTCGCCCCGGCAGGCGGGGTTCTGGCCACTGCCACACCCTGGCGAGCCAGTCGCGCAACTGCGTCTCCAGCTCCTCATCCGTGATGGGCGCCTCGGCCACCTTCCAGAAGAAGAGCTCCACCGCTACCTCTGGCAGCACCGAGGGGTAGAGATAAACCCCACCCCAAAATTGCGGCTCCCGATCCGGGCTCCAGAGGCCATAGGCGAACGAGCGCTTGGCCAGAAACTCCGACTGCTGCCACTCCAGGTCTCCTTCGTGCTGGCTCAGGCTGAAGTTGGCCGAGGGCCAGAGATCGTTAGGGCGAAACAGCTGATGAAGCTGCTCACGCTCGCGCAACATGGCGACAAACTCCACCACCGCCTGAGCAGGAGTGGCGGGTAACAGCAAGAAACGCGGGTGCCGGTAGGCCTTCGGCACCCGAAACCGTTTGGGAAACGTCAGCATCAGAGCAGCTCCAGCAGGGCTTGCAATGGATGTTTGAGCTTTTCCCCCTCCATCCGCTTGACCTGACTGCGGCACGAATAGCCGGTCGCCAGACAGCGCGCTTTGGGTAGACGGGCGAGCGGGTCGGCCCAGCTCAACCCATAGATGCCCTTGGAGTTCTCCACCTGTTTGACGTCGTGACCATAGGTGCCCGCCATGCCGCAGCAACCTACAGAGACCGGCTGCAAGCTGGCCCCAAAGCGGCCAAACAGGGTGCTCCAGTCGCCGTGGGTCGAGGGCTGGGCGGTCTTCTCGGTGCAGTGGGCAAACAGATACCAGGGCTCGGCCGAAGTGGTTTCCTTCGGGGCAGGCAGCACCTCAGCAGACAAAGAGAGCAGCCACTCCTGTGGCAGCAATACCTGAAAATCGCCGCGGGCCGAACCCAACGCCTTGGCATACTCGTCGCGATAGCAGAGCACCATGGCCGGATCCACCCCCACCATGGGAATACCGAGCGCCGCTACTTTGTTGAGGAACTGGGCGCTGTTGGCGGCGGTGCGGGCAAAGGCGCGCAGGAACCCTTTGATATGTTGGGGTTTGCCGTTGGGTTTGAAGGGCAGCAAGTAGGGCTGGAAGCCGAGCTTGCTGGCGAGTTTCACCAGGTCGCGCACCACGGGGGCATCGTAATAGCTGGTGAAGGGATCCTGCACGATGAGCACCACTTGCTTGCGCTGCTCGGCACTCATCCGCTCCAGTCCTGGCAGATCAAAATAGCGGGCGCGGTTGTCGTGCAGACTCTCGGCAAGGGTCGGCACGGAGAGCAGCGGCACATCGACCATGCCGATACTCTTCTCGGTCGCCTTCTGGGCCCACTCTTTTTCGAGGAAGAAGTTGACCAGCTTCGGCGCCTTGGCAAGCAGCGGTGCATAGCTCTCCACCGTGCCGACGAAATAATCCTTGGGGGCGCGCAGGTAGCGGCCGTGATAAAGCTGCATAAAACGGGCGCGAAAATCGGGTACATCCACCTTGATCGGGCACTGGCTGGTACATGCCTTGCAGGCCAGACAGCCCGCCATCGCCTCCATCACCTCATGGGAGAAATCATACTCGCCGCGCTGTTTGGCCCAGCTGTTGCGCACCTTATCCACCAGCTGTTTGAAACGCACACCACCGGATTGCAGCGCCACCTCTTCCGCCAGCGGATCGAACCCCTGCTCCGCCAGCTGACGCAACCATTCACGCATCAGGCCGGCCCGCCCCTTGGGGGAGTGGCGGCGATCACGGCTGATCTTGACCGAGGGGCACATGGGAGAGTCGGTCTCGAAGGTGAAACAGAGGCCGTTACCATTGCAGTCCATGGCGCGGGTGTAGCTGGTGCGCACGGCGAGCGGGATCTGGCGATCATATTTGCCGCGCTTGGGACCATCGACCGACACCAGCTCGGCACCGCTGCCATACGGAATACAAATTTTGCCAGGGTTGATGCGGTTGGCTGGGTCGAACGCCCCTTTGACCCGCTGCAGCTCTTCCCACAGCTCGCCAAAGAAGGCGGGGCTGTATTCGGAACGAAAGCCCTTGCCGTGCTCACCCCACATCAGGCCGCCATATTTGGCGGTGAGCGCCACCACCTGATCGGAGATGCGGCGCAGCAGCACCTCCTGCTCGGGATCGCACAAATCCAGCGCCGGGCGCACGTGCAGCACACCGGCATCGACGTGGCCGAACATGCCGTAGTCGAGGCCGTGGGCATCCAGCAGGGCGCGAAACTCCATGATGAAATCGGCCAGCGACTCTGGCGGCACGGCGGTATCTTCGGTGAAGGCCACCGGCTTCTTGCGTCCTTCGGCGTTGCCCAGCAGCCCCACCGACTTCTTGCGCATGGTGTAGATGGTCTCGATGCTCGGCAGGTGGTCACACACCTGATAACCGATGATCCCCGCCTCACCCTTGGCCAGCAGGTCGTCGATACGGCGGCAGAGATCAGCCACCTTGGCCTTGTGTTCTGCCTCGTCGGTATCGGCAAACTCGACGATGTTGAGTCCCTGCAGATCCTTGCCGGGCACATCCTGAATAAGTTCTTTCACCGAATGCCAGATGATGTCAGCGCGGGCCAGCCCGAGCACCCGGGAGTCCACCGTCTCCACCGACAGCGCTTGGGCCTCAACCATAAAGGGGGCGTTGCGCAGGGCGGAGGGGAAGCTGTCGTACTTGACGTTGACCAGGGTGCGGTAGCGCGGGATGGGGGTGATGTTGAGTTTGGCTTCGGTGATAAAGCCGAGAGACCCTTCAGATCCGCACAGCACCCGGCTCACATCCAGCGTGTCGGTATCGGGTTGATAGAGGTGCTTGAGATCGTAGCCGGTCAGAAAGCGGTTGAGCTTGGGGAAGGTCGCCTCGATGTCGGCGCGGCGCTCCTTGCCGATACGATAGAGGGTGCGATAGATCTCCCCTTCTCGACTCTCCAGCGCCAGCTTGTCGGCCAGTCGCTCACCGGTCAGCGGCTCGGTGGCCATGATGTCGCCATTCTCCAGCACCGCTTTGAGACCAAGCACGTGATCCGAGGTTTTGCCGTAGACCAGCGACCCCTGCCCCGAGGCGTCGGTGTTGATCATGCCCCCTAAGGTGGCGCGGTTGGAGGTGGAGAGATCCGGCGAGAAGAAGTAGCCATGGGGCTTGAGATAGGCGTTGAGCTGGTCTTTCACCACCCCGGCCTGGGCGCGCACCCACCCCTCCTCCAGATTAATTTCCATGATCTGGTTCATATAACGGGAGAGATCGACGATAATGCCGCCGCCCAATGACTGACCATTGGTGCCGGTACCGCCACCGCGAGGGAAAAAACTCAAGGAGGCGAACGCCGGCTCTGCGGCCAGCTTGAGCATCACTGCTATGTCGTCCGCACTGCGCGGATAGAGAACCGCCTGAGGTACTACCTGATAGACGCTGTTATCCGTCGCCATCGCCAACCGGCTTGCATAAGACTTTTCGATATCACCACGAAATGCGCTGCGCTCTAGCAACTCAAGAAACTGCAGGGTTGCGGGTGACAAACTGTCCTGGTAATCGAGTCTCGGGATCATGAATCCTTGTTCCCATCCTTTGCTTGATGCCGGCACGCCGGCGACAACGACTGGCCAGCCGCCTGTCAATGGCAGTCAGGCCAGTCCGCTCACATGTGAGCGGGCAGTATATCAGCTAGAAAACCGCTTGCGCTTGGCAATATTCACCATTTGAAAGGAGGACTTTTATGGCTCACCACAGCCATGTTATCAGTACGCTGGTCACCACCGAAAAACAGGCGCTTACCCTGTCGCTGTTCGGTTGTATCACCTTTGCCATCTTCGGCATCGGTTACGGCCTCTTCGTTGGCTCCAACGCCATCATGCTCGATGGTATCTTCACCCTGTTCAGCATGGGCATGACAGGCCTCGGTCTTGTTACCGCCTATCTCGTTACCCGCCCTTCCGATGCGCGCTTCCAGTACGGCTACGCCCACTTCGAGCCCATCACCAACGTCATCAATGGCACTATTATTCTGCTGCTCTGTCTCGGCGCCCTCTATAGCGGCATCACCACCCTGCTGGATGGCGGACGGGAGATCGATCTCGGCCACGCCCTTATCTATGCCGCCGTCTCCACCTTCTTCTGCGCCATCATCTATCGCATCGAAGCCCAGGTTGCCGAACAGGTTGACTCCGAACTGGTGCGGGTCGACTCCAAGGAGTGGCTGGTGGATACCCTGCTCAGCGCCACCCTGCTTATCGGTTTCGTAGTTGCCATTGGCCTCGATGCCATCGGCTACGGCCAATACAACCGCTACATCGACCCGGTGCTGGTCTCGCTGCTGGCCCTCTGTGCTACCCTCATTCCCATCAAGGTGCTCGGTCGCAACCTGCGGGAAGTGCTGAAAATTGCCCCCAGAGGGGATGTCTCCCAACTGGTCGAGAGCGAAGTCGAGGCGCTGCGCCAGCGCCACGGCATAGAGTGCTACAGCCATCTGGCCAAAAGCGGTCGCCGCTTCGATCTGGAATTGAACATTCTGGTGGCGCCGGGTCAGGAGTGGCCCGTCGAGCGTCAGGATGCCCTGCGCCAGGAGCTCTGGTCTCGCCTTGGCGACACCCTGGGCGATGCCTGGCTCTCGGTCTGTTTCACCCGTGAAAAGCGCTGGTTGTAACGACCGCACGGGGGAGCGTGGCACGGCCGCCTCCCCTGTCGCATCACAACCCCATCACGCCGCGCTGACACTGCGCTTGCCAAATTGGCGCCAGCCGCTATCATCAGGGCTCATTTTTCACCCGAGGTTTTATTGCCCATCATGGACAATCCCCGAAGTTGCCCTTCGTCTCTCTCTGTCAAAGCCTATCTTTTTCTGCTTAATCAGCGCCTCTGAATAACACCTTTGCCTTGCTGTTACTGCGGCCATCGCGCGCCGTGATCACTCTCTGCTCTGTCTGTTTTTATTGAGGTCATACAATGGAATTGCTGCTGGATCCCCACATCTGGATTGGTCTGTTTACCCTGATCATTCTGGAAATCGTGCTGGGGATCGACAACCTGGTCTTTATCGCCATTCTGGTGAAAAAACTGCCCCCCGCCCAACGGGACAAGGCCCGCGTTATCGGCCTGTCGCTGGCCCTGCTGATGCGACTTGGGCTCTTGAGCGTCATGTCATGGCTGGTCACCCTGACCACCCCGATTTTGCACCTGTGGGATCACCCCTTCTCCGGTCGGGATCTGATCCTGATGGGGGGCGGCCTGTTCCTGCTGTTCAAGGCTACCTCCGAGCTGCATGAACGGCTGGAAGCCAAACCCCACGATGACGGCCCGGTCGGCGCCTACGCCAGCTTCGGCGTGGTGATCGCCCAAATTCTGGTGCTCGATGCGGTCTTCTCGCTCGACTCCATCATCACCGCCGTCGGCATGGTGGAACACCTGGGCGTAATGATGGCCGCCGTGACCATCGCCATGGTGGTGATGGTGCTCGCCTCCAAACCGCTGACCCGTTTCGTCAACGCCCACCCCACCGTGGTGGTGCTCTGTCTGAGCTTCCTGCTGATGATCGGCTTCAGCCTGGTGGCGGAAGGATTCGGCTTCCATATTCCGAAGGGTTACCTCTACGCAGCCATCGGCTTCTCGGTGCTGATCGAGTTTTTCAACCAGCTGGCCCAGCGCAGCGCCATGCGTCACGAATCCAAACAGCCCCTGCGTGAGCGCACCACCGCCGCCATCTTCAAATTGATGGGGAGCAAGGCCTATCAGGATCAGCCGGATGACGATCTGGATGCCCCGGCCGTAGCGCCGGTGAGCTTTGGCGAGGAGGAGCGCTACATGGTGACCGGGGTGCTGTCGCTGGCCGAGCGCTCCATTCGCACCATCATGACCCCGCGCTCGGAGATGGCCTGGATCGATATCAACGACTCCAGCGACGAGATCCGCGCCCTGCTGCAGCGCGAGCCCCACAGCCTCTTCCCCATCTGCGACGGGGGTCTGGACGAGGTGATCGGAGTGGTCAAGGCGCGCGACCTGCTGTTTGCCTTGAACGAAGGGCAATCCTTAAGTGAACTGGCCAAGCAGAACGATCCCATTATCGTGCCGCAGACCATCAACGTGATCCGTCTGCTGGCGGAGCTGCGCAAAGCCAAGGGGAGCCTTATTCTGGTCTCCGACGAGTTTGGCGTGATCCAGGGGCTGGTCACCACCCACGATCTGCTGGAGGCCATCGTCGGCGAGCTGCCGGACGAGGACGAAACCCCGGATATCGTGCGCGATGGCGAAGGGTGGCTGATCAACGGCAGCACCAACATCCATCATGTGGAGCAGGTGCTGGAGCACGAGGGGCTGGTGAGCGAGAGCGATGAATACGTGACCTTGGCGGGCATGCTGCTCTCCCACTTCGGCACTCTGCCCACCCCGGGTCAGCAGTTGCAACTGCAGCAGCTCAACTTCGAGGTGATCGAGGTGAGCGAGCGGCGCATCGAGCGGGTGAAAGTGATACCCGCCACGGCTTGAGCCTGCCACCAGCAGAATACAGAAGAGGGCCAGACGGCCCTCTTTTTTATGCTTCAACTTTATGCCTCAACGCATCTTTCCCGACGGTTTGCACTGATTGCTGCATCAAGCACAATTCTCTTGTGCAATTACCCCCCTTTTTCACAACAAGATGGCGGCATAAAGTGGCCTCACTTCCACCATGAGGAACTCAAGATGAGCCACGATCACCTGTTCTGCCCGCTGCGCCTCGGCCAGCTGCACCTTGCCAACCGCATCGTCATGCCCCCCATGACCCGCTCCCGTGCCAGTCAGCCGGGTGATGTGGCCAACGCCATGATGGCGAGCTACTACGCCCAGCGCGCCGAGGCTGGCCTGATCATCAGCGAAGGCACCCAAATCGACCCCATGGGCAAGGGCTACGCCTGGACGCCGGGGATCTACAGCGCCGAGCAGATCGCTGGCTGGAAACTGGTGACCGATGCCGTGCACGCCAAGGGGGGCACCATCTTCGCCCAGCTCTGGCACGTGGGCCGGGTCACCCATCCGGACAACATCGGCGGCGCCCAGCCCATCTCCGCTTCAGCCCTGCCCGCAGTGGGCGTCAAGGTGTTCGTCGATAACGGCAGCGATGCGCCGGGCTTTGTCGAGACCGTCACTCCGCGCGCCATGACCCAGGCCGATATCGATGCGGTGGTGGGCCAGTTCCGTCAGGCGGCCCGCAACGCCATCAGCGCCGGTTTTGACGGCATCGAGCTGCACGCCGCCAACGGTTATCTGATCAACCAGTTCCTCGACTCCGAATCCAACGCCCGCACCGACAGTTATGGCGGATCGCTGGAAAACCGACTGCGCTTTCTCAAAGAGGTGACCGAGGCGGTCAGTAGCGAAATCGGGGCCGAACGTGTCGGGGGGCGTCTTGCGCCGCTCACCACCCTCAACGGCACCGTGGATGCCAATCCGCAGGAGACCTATCTGGCGGCCGCCCGCCTGCTGGGCCAGCTCAATGTCACCTACCTGCACATTGCCGAGGCGGACTGGGACGATGCCCCCCTGATGCCGGAGAACTTCAAGCAGGGTCTGCGAGATGCCTTCCCCAACACCCTGATCTATGCCGGCAAATATGATGGCGAGCGGGCTCGCGCCGCCCTCGACGCGGGCTGGGCCGACATGATTGGCTTTGGCCGCCCCTTCGTCGCCAACCCGGATCTGCCGAACCGTCTGCGTCACGGCTATCCGCTGGCCCCCCACGATCCGGCCACCCTGTTTGGCGGCGGCGAAAAGGGGTTGACCGACTACCCCGTCTACCAGGCCGAGGACGCAACCACCAGCCGCTGATTGCCGATGGCCAACCGGCCACGTAACGCAGGCCCCACAGGTTGGGGCCTGCCGTATTGTTGCGCATTAGCAACAGTGATATGACTGACCGAATCACTGTTGCAATGATCTCGTTCTTCTCTCCCCTCGCTTTCACAAGGAGTCATCATGGATCACACCCAAGCCTGGTGCTGGCATGCCCCCGGTGAACCGACCCAGCTTACCCTCGCCGATCTGCCCCTGGCACCGCTCGCCCCTGACGAGGTACTGGTAGCCAATCGGGTTATCGCCTTCAATCCGGTGGACTGGAAGCTGATCGAATATGGTCACTCCAACTGGCAGGACGGTCAGGTGCCCGGCGTCGATGGCATGGGCACTATCGTGGCCCTCGGCGCCAACGTCAGCCATCTGCGCCTCGGTGCCCGGGTCGCCTATCACACCGACCTGCGCCACCACGGCAGCTTTGCCCGCCACACCCGGGTACCAGCCCGTGCCCTACTGCCGGTGCCCGATGCCCTGAGTGACGAGGCAGCCGCCGCCCTGCCCTGTCCCGGCCTCACCGCCTGGCAGGCGCTGGCCAAGCTGCCGCGCCTGCACGGGGAAGCGCTGCTCATCACAGGTGCTGGCAGCAGCGTCGGCCGCTTTGCGGTGCAGCTCGCCCTCCAGCAGGGGGCGCGGGTCTTTGCCAGCGCCAGCTCACGCCACCATCACTGGCTCAAGCAGATAGGTGTGCAGGGGGTGGCCGATTATCGGGATCCCGACTGGCTGGCCACCTTGCAGGCGGCCAACGGCAACGAGCCGTTTGAGGGGATCATCGATCTGGTCTCCAGCCAGCAGGCAGAGAGCCTGCTGCCCGCGCTGGGCTACTACGGTCACATGGTGACTGTGCTCGGGCGCATCCCGCACAATCCGTTGCCCGCCTTTAGCCATTGCCACTCATTGCACGAGATTGCGCTGGGCGCCCAGCACACCTTTGGCTCGGACAAACAGTGGAGCCGACTGGTGGCCGCCGGTGTCGCCATGATGGAACAGATGGCGAACGGCGAACTGACCCTGCCGCCACTGGTGGTCGGCGACTTCGAGGCGCTGCCCACCCTGCTCGACCGCTTCAAGCGCGAAGGACAGGGCGAGAAGTTTCTGGTGCGGGTGGCGTAACGCTGCCCCCCCGCAGTAACAC